>CAZJQM010000009.1:0-14142 GCA_964548355.1 uncultured Pseudomonadota bacterium | reverse complement strand
AACCATTAAAGTCGGTTTCTAAGTGCAACTCTTTAATAGCATATGAGGCAACATGGTTTCCGGTTATTCTAGCCAGAACTGCAGCTATACTTTGCATATGTATTGGCGCATTCTTTTTTAAGGCTAAAGAAATTAACATTGCAGAAGTTAACTGCTCTTTACTATTTTCTTTACTTAAGAAACTTTTAACATCGGGCAGATTAAGCAAGAAATCGATATTATACCCAAGATCAAAAAAAGGCACTAAGAACGAAGCATTAACGGATGTTACAAAAAAACTCAGCAAGAACAGTAATTTTTTCATGATCGCCCCTTATTTATTAGCTTTTCTTCTATTCACATAGTAACAAAACAGGGTATTTTCTCAACAGGTTATAAAATAGCAAAAGCCACTTTTTATAACAAAAAAAGTCTTTTAAGCCCCAATTTTCAAGAGATTTGCTTAAACAAGATATGAATGACCGTTTGAATCTCAGGGATCATCAAATCCAAGAGTTCGTTAGATGATGGGAGATCTGCCTTTTTACTACATTCCTTGAAAAATGCCTCATAGGCATTCTTGAGACTTTGGGCGTCTTCTACAAAGCCTTTAAGGTCAGTAGCTTGCTTATATTCATATACTTTCTTCTGAGCAAGAAATGCTTCAAATTCAGATTCTAAAGAGAGTCTATGGATTACCCGCCAACTGATGGAATTCATAGTCAAAGTAAAAAGAGCTATGTATATATTCTCGAGCCCTAGAGAAGTATCGCTCCCTACTGTACCTTCAGTAAGAATGTAAGAAGCAAGCCGTGCTTGAACCTGATCTTCGCCTAAAGCTTTTTTAACATCTGGTAAGGCCACAAGTTCATGCAACCTTGTTTCAAGATTAAAAATAGGCTGTACTTCAGATGCACATAGGGGCAAGGCAGCGGCTAAGAAGATTAAGAGCTTTTTCATTACAGGTTCCTCATAAATTTAGTTAAGATAACAAATTCCTATTATTCCTCAACCAAACAAACCTATTAACAACAAAACAGGCCCTATTTCTAGAGCCTGCAAAGTTGAAAATTTGGAAAAAATCTTAGTTCAATTTTTCAAGTAAAAGATCACAAAATTCAATAGTCGCAACTTTAAGAATTTCTTTGCAATCTTCATCTGAAAGATTTGCTGCTTTTAATGATTCATCAAAGTACAATCTTTTCGCCTGGACTACAGCGTCATTGTCAGCATTTTCACCAGCAAGTTCAATTGCTTGGCTAAGCTCACAAGCTATTCCTGTTAGATTTATTTTTTCACAACGAGCCCAATGAGCATTAATTGCAGCAACTTCTGCTATTTTAAGAGCAATAATTTGCATAATCCCTTCTTCAAATGTCATAGACATTCCCACAAGAGTTAATGCAGGCATTTCGCTTTTACGTGCTTCTTCAACAAAACCTATTACGAATGATTTAACACTCGCACAATACTTTTCGCTTTCTTTTTCAGCTGCATTAATTGCAGCAACTAAAGCATCAACTTCAGCTTTAAGGCTAAATTGGCTATTTTCAACGGCGAAGATGGTTGGAATGAAAGAAAGTAAAACTAATAATTTTTTCATGAAAGACCTCGGTAGAAATAGAAAAGGGGGCTTGTTTAAAGCCCCCTTGAAAGATTAAAAACTTGATGCTGAATACGGCAAGAGTGCCATTACACGCGATTTCTTGATCATATGTGACAACTCACGTTGATGTGAGCAGCAATTACCAGAAATACGTGAAGGTAGAATTTTGCCACGTTCAGTTAAGAATCCACGTAAGAATTGTGCATTCTTATAATCTAGATAGCTATTTTGTTCTGTACTATTGCAAAAACGACAATGTTTTTTGCCAAGACCATTTTTACGTGATCTTTTTTTAAGCAAACGAGAACTTATTTTTAATTTGATTTTCTTTGACATGATTAATTCCCTTCAGACGGTGGGGTTGCAGCGGCAACAGAAACATCTCCAAGGAATCGTTCTGCTTCATTATCCAATTCTTCAACTTCTTGGTCTTCATCCTCTTCAAGTTCTTGTGCAGATACTCGAGGAGTAGACTTCTTATTAGTTAAAAGACCTTCCATTTTGTTTTCTTTTAAGAAAACGTCGACATCGCGAACAGGCACTTCTTCAAGTGACTCTGGGCGATGATACGACAGAGATTGGTTTGGCTCAAGGCCAACAGTCATAGTACGCATAATCGTGTCGCCGTATTTGATGGTAAGTAATGTTCTAATGGTGTCTAACGCGGTATGCTTATTTTGTGAATCAACTTCAAACCTGATAAGCCCGTAAATACCGTATTCATTTTTTCTTACTGGATAAGATAGTTTATACTTACCCCAGCGTTCAAATGAGATGATATTTGCTTTGGTTTCTTGTAATGATCTTCCTACACTTGTTTCAAGCATAGAAAACTCATCATTGGTCAGTTCAGGAACTGCCAGAAAGAGCGTTTCGTAACGCAGCATAGATGAACTCCTACTAATTGGAAGTGGAAAACTTTTGTTTTCCTACTATACAACACTGTGCCGTTGTATTTAGCATGTGAACTATTAGTTTCACTTAATGGGGAAAAGTATACCAGAAAAGCCGCTTTTGACTAGGGGCCTTTTAAATAAAATCGGGGCCCTATTGGACCCCGATTAAGCTTCTATAAGATAATTCTTAAATAAACTTTTGAATGCGTTGAATTACCCTGCCGATGATACGGAAATGATCTTTTCCGCGTACTAAGGCGATAGGTGCATTCTTCTGATTTACTGATTCTAATACGATAAATTCGTCGGTATAGGTAACACGCATAATTGCTTTAACAGGCGTTTCGTTACCATATTCTACAGCTGCGATATCACCTGAGCGCGTCCACATTTCAGGAGAAATAGCTACAATATCACTCTTTTGGAACATTGGTGACAAGCTATTGCTTTCAATGCTTAACGCGAATAAAGATGCATCATTGCTGTTTAATATAGGTATAAAGACGTCTTTGAACCCTGTGGTGATTTGCATAAGTTGATTATTGTAGGGAGACGGATTTGAAGGGATTTCGCCCATTACAGGAACAACTTGAACATTCAATTCCACGTCAGATTTTTCTGGCATGCTTACATTGCTATCAATATTGTCTGTACGTTTGCGGCGTTGCGCGAATAGATCTATAGGACTTACTTCGAATGCATTTGCTAATTTTCTTAATGAGTCTTCATTCCAACGGCGAGTACCGTTTTTGATGTGGGTCAAGTAACTCTCAGACATACCTGTTTTTTCAGCTAGAACTTTAGTTGTCCAACCCTTTTCTCTGAGTAGTTCTTTTACTCGTAACTCAGTCGACCTTGACATGTCATAACTCCTTCTGTCATGTTTGCCTGAAATGTGAAATGTGATTACACTACTGCTATTATTTCTAATAGTACACCCATTACCTTTCATGTCAAATGGAAAACATCACCATGGAATTGACAATGAGTAACATCAACAGCACCAGAATTCTTCCCAAGATACGCAAGAACTCCTTTGAATTAGACGCCTGGGAGCGCGAATCCGTCGTTTGCGGAGTTGATGAAGTTGGCCGTGGCTGTTTGGCCGGCCCTTTGGTTTCTGCAGCCGTAATCTTACACCCTGGCAAGAAATCACCCCTTCTGAAAGACTCAAAAATCCTTACAAAACCCGAACTTATTAAGGGCTATAACTGGATTATAAAAAACAGCTGGTTTGGGTATGGAATTATCAGCCCTCAGGAAATAGATAAGCACAATATTTACCAGGCAAATCTGATTGTTATGAAGCGTGCCGTTATGCAGGCATTTATGGCCTGTCCATTACGACCTTCTGCGGTACTGGTCGATGCCATGCCCTTGAGGCTATCAAGCCACCCTGACATTTCTATTCATTATTTCCCCAAGGGCGAACAATGGTCATGTTCTATCGCTGCCGCATCTATTATCGCCAAAGTAAAACGGGATGGCCTGATGCATCAATTTGAACCAGCATTCCCAGGATACAAACTCAATGCACATAAAGGGTATAGCACCAAAACCCATTGCAAAGCAGTGCGTGACATTGGACGCTCTATCATTCATCGAGTAAGCTTTCTGAATAAAGTTATCAACTACCAGGAGCACAATGATGCAGGAAACCAATCGAGCCTTTGCTGAAGTAGTAGAAAGTTCTTTGCATGGATGGGTAGCACAAAGCTGGCAATGGGACCAGTTCCCATCATTCGGTTCTTTGGTTACTGTGCAATCTTCACAGCGCACTATGTTTGGTATTGTGCATCAGATACAAACCGGCTCTATGGACCCTCTCCGTTACCCATTTCCTTATCAAAAGACAGAAGAAGAGCTGCTTGCAGAACAACCGCAAATATTTGAGTTTCTGAAAACTACATTTTCCTGCCTGAGCATTGGTTACTATGAAAAAGGGAAAATATATTATCTATTGAGCCCTGAGCCACCTAAAATTCATGCGTTTGTAGCTCCCATCACACAGGAACAATGCCAACAGTTTTTCAGCAACAGCCAATACTTGCATATACTCTTTGGACTATCCGCCCACATCTTTAATCTTGATGAGTTATTGCTTGCATTACTTAAAAATTTGAAAACTAAAAACTTGCTGACAGATGCAAAAGTAACAGCATTTGTAGAAAACTTTTCATTGCTCACCGGTAATGATTACCGTCGATTAAAACTCTTCTTACAACGCGCACAACCCCTAATTTCACATATTTGAAGGTTATTTTATGATTCCTAAATGGTTGATTATATATAGTATTATAGCACATCTTCCCTCCAGCATCCCAGATTCAACTCAAAAACCTCAAGATGAATCAAAACAAAAGGTCACAAAAATACAACGGATGACGGCTTTGGCAGAAGGAGTGATATTTATACATCTTATTTATGAAATGGCACGAGAATTATCTGATGCATTAGTAAATGGTACACATTCTATAGGCAAAGCAACTTTAATTAGTCATGAACGTTATAATTTAGGTTTACAAGAAGATGTTCGTCAAGTGAATCCCCAACAAGAAAACGTTCCTACTGAACAAGCTGCATTAGTTCGACAAATGATTACTACCCACAAGACATTGCAAACTAACCAAATCGATGAATATATAGCAGCTGCTAAAAAAAACATGTTAAGAGTTGTTTTATTAATCCCACTTATTCATCTCCATGTAAAAAAAACTGTAAGATGCTATCAGGTAGCAAGAGGATAATCAGTTCGCAAGATTCGGGTGGCATTAGTTCTACCGGCTCTATATCTTGATATCACTATGGAAAATTTAGATATAACTAATTACCAACTCATTGAACAAGCACTGGCGCTTATTGAAGCTCATCGCGGCAAACAGCTTTCGTTAGAAACTCTTGCACAACATATGCATGTAAGCCCATTTCATCTCCAACGCATCTTCAAACGCTTTGCAGGTGTAAGCCCATTACAATTTGGGCATTATCTAACCATGCAATATGCACAAGATTGTTTATTACGCTCACAAAGCATTTTAGACACATCACTCGATCTTAATCTTTCAAGCCCGAGCAGACTTCATGATTTGTTAGTAACCTTTGAAGCCATGTCACCTGGCGAATATAAAAATAAGGGAGCAGGTCTCACCATTTCATACGGCATGCACGAAACACCTTTTGGTGCCTGCTTAATCGCTACAACTCAGCGTGGTATCTGCCATCTTTCATTTGGTGATTCAACAGAATCTTTAGATGCATTAAAAACTCAGTGGCCTCATGCTTCATTTAAAGAAGATGATAAGGCCACTCAAGTTCTTATTTTACGTATATTTAAACCAACACCCGACCATAAACCATTCCACTTACATCTTCAGGGAACTAATTTTCAGATCAAAGTATGGCAAGCACTGCTACACATTCCTGCAGGAAGCTTAACTAACTATGAAAAGATTGCTCATTTAATTGGCAACCCAAAAGCTACCCGAGCTGCTGCCAGCGCTATTGCCAATAACCCAATCGCCTATCTTATTCCATGCCACCGTGTTATTGCCAAAACAGGGATCATTGGTAATTACCGCTGGGGAACGTTACGCAAGAAGGCATTAATTGGGTTTGAAGCTGCGAAAAATCTTCAAGATTCTTGGTAAGCACACATTGCCATAAGGATTTGCAAGTTCTTAAGTGCTTGCTTATTTTCCGGAGAAACAACAGCTTTAGCTGTCACTAAATCTATCAAACGCAAGCACATCTTAGATGCTTCTTCCATGCGCGTAATAAGCTCTTTGCTTTTATTTGTAACTTCTTTACTTCTGTTCTTAGCATCCTGATCATTTTGAGCGTTGTTTTCTTCAATTACACCATTAAGAATTTTATCAACATTATAAACTCTTGTGATGGCTGAGTTTATTTCCTTGCAAACAACAGCTAGCTCAGTCATTGCTTGAACTGTGGATGCCTGACGATGTAAAGAATCAACTGATTGAGTCGATATAGAAGGAGTACTATTTCCATGCGTCTCTTCAATTTTGCCGCCATTTTCCATAGCAAAAGAAGAATGGGCAAACATACTTACGATTAATACAATAAAAAATTTGTTCATATACGTATTCCTTTGAAAGCGGTTATTTTTGAGATATCTGTATAGCAGTTTCAATCATATTTTTAAGAGATGGTTCTATTTGCAGTTCATCCACAACTTTTCTCAAATCCATTCCGTCTCTTTCTGCCACATAAAGGTGGGACTTGAAGCTAGATAAAATAACTCCAATAGATTTGATACTATCCCATTCTTTCTCCAGCTTTATATTATTCAATTCACCATGCAAAGAATCTGCTTGCTGTATCATTGTTCTCACATTGCTTTGCAATGCAATAAACTGAGTTACAATACTCGCAAGCTTCATTTGTTCTTGCAGGGTTTCGGCAGTCTTTTTTTCCATTGCATAAGAAACATTTGCAAATGCAAGAATTACCAGACTCAATATGTAATTAATTCTCTTCATTTAAACCCTTTTTGTTTAAAAATTAGAAAAAAAAAGGCCGTGGTAATTCACGACCTCTATTAATTAAATTAGCTTTGCTGTATTGAAAGAGCTTTTAATGCAGCAATTATTTCTTTAGACTCCTCATCAAATTTCAAGCACTCACCCGTTCTTTTAAGAAATTCACTACAATCACCCAAGCAACCGTCCAATCTAAGAACAACATCTTTGAGATTGCTCATCAATGCCTTTTTTAAATCAAGAGGGGACATAGTTGATAAAGCCATATCAGATTTTACTCTATCTAAATCAGAATCAAATCTCGTTTTAAGATCATCTGCTTGTTGTTTTACATTTTTAAGCGCATTCTTCAGAAGATATGCTGCTGCTATGTCTGCCGTCAGTTGTTTTTGAACTTGTTCTTGAGCAAGCAATTTTTCCAACTCTTTATTTTGTTCATTGCTTGGACCAGTTGGTTGATCTTGGTCCATACCCTTCACGCCATAAGCATTAACACATGTAAGAAACATTATGCTCAGCAAGATATTAGATTTGTTCATGAAACACCCTTTTGTTTAAATATGTTTGGAAAACAGCGCCTAGTGTACGTATTGCACAACAACTGTCAATTAAACTTTTAACCATCACTTTAACAACATGCAAATTAAGCTAAACTAAGGCATATTCTTTTACTAACAAGGTTTTTTGCATGTTCAATTTTTTTAAAAAAACATTTTCGTCACTGCTTTCCCAAGTCGGCAATAAAATAAGTTCATTATTTTCACGTTCGACTATCGATGACTCTTTTTTTAAAGAGCTTGAATCTGTACTAATCAAAGCTGATACGGGCACGCAAACAACGCAGAATATTCTTGAACATGTACGTACATCAAGCAAGGGTCTACAAGCCCCAGAAATAAAAACGGAATTTAAAAACTATCTTGCAACCATCTTGAACAAACAACCAGCACCGATCATACATGACGTGGTTTTATTAGTCGGCATAAATGGAACAGGCAAAACTACGTGTGCTGGTAAATTAGCACATATGTACGAACAACAAGGCAAAAAAGTTTTACTAGTTGCCGGTGACACCTTCCGTGCTGCGGCAACCGAGCAGCTCCAAGAATGGGCCAAGCGCACAGGGGCTGACATCATCATCGGTAAAAGTGGACAAGATAGCGCGTCGGTCATTTTTGAAGGATGCACACAGTATCTTAATGGTAAGTATGACAAACTAATTATCGACACAGCTGGTAGATTGCAAAACAAAACCAATCTCATGAAAGAGCTTGAAAAGATTAAACGCATTATTGCAAAACAGTTATCTGACCAACCCGTAACAACATTGCTTACAGTAGATGCTATGCTGGGGCAAAACTCATTTGAACAAGCACAAATATTTAATGAAACCACCAAGATTGATGGCATTATACTCACCAAAATGGATGGCAGTGGTAAAGGTGGCATCATTTTTGCAATCATTGAACAATTACATATTCCTGTCGCATTTATTTCGTTTGGTGAAAAAGCAGATGATATCGCAGAATTTAATAAGCAAGAATATCTAAATGAGTTTGTTGGGTTCTGATTCTTCATTTTTTTGTTAATAACGTAGTATATTAGCCTTCACATAGCTGCTTGATGTTTTAAAAAGGAATAAGAATGGATGTTGTTCTTGATCTTGTTAGTCGCATCATGCAACGGCTAAAAAAAATACATGACGACCCGGTCGCATGCCAACAAGATGCTTGGTGGATTTTGCAGGCACTCACAAAAAAAACTGAAGCTGAGCTGATAGCGCACAAAGAAATAAAGCTAACTGATAAGCAAAATATACAGTTGGAACAATGGCTAGTTGATCATATCGATCATCATAAACCATTGCAGTATATTTTGGGTACTGTGCCTTTTGGCGATCTTACTATTACGGTTGAACCACCTATTTTAATTCCACGTCCAGAAACAGAAGAATGGTGCTTAAATCTTGGGCAGGAATTAAAGAAATTAAAAAATAAAAATATTTCTATTTTAGACATCGGTTGCGGAACTGGTTGTATAGCTTTAACTTTAGCACATGTTTCCCCATTATTTATTGTGCAGGGCGTAGATATTTCAGAGCACGCTATTGCGTTAAGCACAGCCAATGCTTTAAAAAATAAGGTCACCAATGTAAGTTTTGATTATGCTGATGCTTTTACACAATTACCAGATCAGTCATATGATCTGATTGTTTCTAATCCGCCCTATATTCCTGAAGGACAATGGAAAACATTAAATCCAAGCGTAAGCCAATGGGAAGATAAACAGGCTTTGACCAGCGGAGCAGATGGTTTAGATGCCATTCGCGCAATCATCACCTATGCACGCAAACATTTAAAAGAAAATAAAGACATTAAAGAACAGAACCTACCCCAATTAGTTTTGGAAATCGATGAAACTCAAGGTAAAAAAGTAACTGAATTATTACAAAGCTCAGGATTTAGTATGAGCCGGGTTTTAAAAGATTTAGAAGGAAAAGACAGAGTCGTCTATGCGAGGTTATAAAACAATTCTGGGTATTATTCCCCGAATTACGTCGTCGATTGTCGGTATTAACATCACCGCACGTACCATTACCTGTAGTTGGATAGAAAAAACTCAGGATCAAGCTGCGCCTTATGAACTTAAGGCGTATAAGCATATTTTGCTTGAAGTTCATCCTAAAACTTCACTCACTATCCACAACCCAACACGGTTACGATCAGTAATTAACACTTTTTTAGAACTCCATGATCTTAAAGATGCGTGCATAGTCGCGTCTCTTGCAGGCGATGGCCTTACTGAAAAACAGATCATGCTCAATAGGCCAACCGCGGAATTAAAATCTGTAGAAGGCACTGATCCTTTATTGTGGCATTACTATTGTTTGCAAGAAGATAATGTAGGACCTCAAGCCCCGTGGTACACTTGCGGCATGAAGCGCGAATTACTATTCCAATATCAACTACTTGCCATGACAGCCAAAATAAACCTTATTCAGATTACAACACCAACCATGGCGTTACTCAAAGCATATAAATTTTTAAAAGGAGATAATCAACGCAAGACAAATATCGTAGATTGTCTTAATCTTAATGGCCACATTCGCATTCGCTCACCACATGACCATGCAGCAATTGTCGAAAGCTTTGGCCTGTTTTTATTGGGGAAACAAATAAATGAAGAGCATTAATTTTATAGATCCGGTACCACCACACAAGCAAAAAGCACTTATCATTTGGGTATACACAACGGCGGTGGGTATTATTATTTTCTTTATCATAGCTTCATACGTACATCTTAATTATCTACGTATCTCGCATACCCTTTCACAAGATTTAAAAGATTTACAACTCCATGCAGCGCAATTGGAAACGACCAAACAAAAAAAGGTGACACTCGAACAAACAAAAAAGACATTAGAAGATCGTCTGCATAAGTTACGTTCCATAAACGAGAATTCACATGCCCCGTATTCATTACTTCTTATGCTGGCAACCCTTACACCTAAAGAAATATGCTTAACTTCCTGCACGGCCAAACCGGGCAAGATGGTCCGTCTTGAAGGATTAGCACACACCACTAAAGCCGTAACAGCGTTTATGGATGCATTACAAAACTGCCAAGCATTTAAAGAAGTAAATCTTATGGGATTAACAACGACTCCCAACCCAGATGGCCAACCAATAATCCAATTTATTATTGAAAATACATGGTCAGGAAGTACGCAAGAAATACCGGAAGCATTGGAGTCCACAACCCTTTTATAATTTTTTAAAAAGTCTGTATAATAAGCATTATTTTCAATATTATTGAGGTTTTTTATGAATGTCATACGCACAAGAATATTAAAACTTATAATCACCGGTATGTGTTCAGTACTTTCTACCCAAACAGCGTTCTCTTATTTTGAACGCGGAACTTTTGCTAATAGTTTTGCAAGAGGCAATTGGCTTTTATGGGCTCCAGCAATAGATGCGTCTATAAAATTATATTGCATGAAGCACCCGGAAAAATTTAGTAACGCAATTACACCAGAAATACAAGAAGAAGCTAATATTATTTTAAAAAGCTTGGGGAAATCGCCAGAAGATTATGAGATCAAATTCATTACTTCTCCTACTCTCTACAATATGTCTTCATTTAAACAGTATGATAAAGTAACTAATAAAACTATTTTATATCTTTCTAATACTAAAGTACTTACAGACTCTCAGCATCTGAATAAATATCAAAAACAGCTTCTTAAAGAGACAATTTATATTGCCCTTACACGACCTTTCGTTCCATATGAATTATTAAAGGCACTATTGCCATTCTTCTTCATCGCAGCAGATAAATTAAGCAAACCAGCGGCAAAAGCATCGACCCCATACCTCATTGCAAATCGTGGAGGAAAATCTTTAATATCTCTGGCCATTACATCATTAATAAGCTTTCTTCATGTAGAAATAAATAAAGCAACAGGAAGATATTAAAAGCCTTCCCCCTTTGATAATAGGTTATTCCATGATATTATTAGCCATATTTTTAACATCTTTTAATAAGAGGTTTCTATGAATTTACGCACACACATCATGATCATCGCAGCACTGTGCATAGCTTCAGCACCAAATGCACAAGCTATGAATAACGGATCATCCAATTGGGAGAAAGTTAAAAAAGCAGGTAAGGGTGTTATAAAAGCAGGTAAAAAAATTGTAAATAAAAGAGACAGCTTCCATCCAAGCACAGTTGCAACTGTGGCAGCCGCAGCAGGCGGTGCCGTTTCAAACGCTGCAACTGGTGTTGCTACCAAAACTCAAGAAGCTGTGCAAGCCTTTAAAGAATCAGAAGCAACATTAATGTTCGCTCCTGCTGCTGATGCTCTTATGAAACTCTATTGCTGGAAATATGCTGAAAAGTATAGCGAAGTGTTAACTCCAGAAGTTAGAGCTGAAGCTGATAATATTTTACGCAGCTTAGGAAAAAATCCTCAAACTTTTGATGTAAAATTTATCACTACCCGTACATTCAACGGTATATATTCATTCAGCACATTTGATAAGAAAACCAACAGAACAACCATCTATGTAGAAAAATTTGGTTTACAAAACAGCCTAGCTTATACAACAGCATTTAAGTTATTGTTTAAAGAACGCATTCAAACAGCTCTTGTTCGTCCGTTTGTAACATATGAACTTATAAAAGCTGTTATGCCTTTCATGGTTGGTTTAGTGCTTAATCAATTTAATTATACCAAAGCTTCAATTTGCAATACATTTACAGGTAACGTAACTCTTGCAACAGGTATTAATTATCTTCTCAATATAGTTAAACTCGAAAAATATTATTACAAAACAAAGTAATAAGTATTAAACTTGAGCCACCTAAGAAAATTCTTAGGTGGCTTTTTTTATTTGATTCACTATGAACAAAATTCGTATACATATCTTAGCACTAGTTCTCATCGCAACATTCACATCTACTCTCCATGCTCCTCGTATACGCTGGAGCGCTATTTTCAATAAGCTTCCGGGTCCTATAAAAGAGTATGTAAAGGGAGAAGTTGAAAACACCATCTTTAAAAAAGCCAAAAAGATTGGTTTTAATTTTTTGTCTGAGCAGTGGATACTTTTGCTTCCAGCATGTGATGCGATTCATAAATTATATTTGAGACACCATTTCAAGCAATACAGTGAGCCGGTAAGTGAAGAGATAGAAACTGAGTGTCATACTATTTTAAAAAGTTTGGGCAGATTGCCAGAAAATTATGACGTGCGATTTTTCTTTGTTCCAATAATCGGATCTATGCATCCTTTGAGTAAATTTAATAAAAAAACTAAAAGAACTATTATCTATATTGATAAAAGTTGCCTGCATAAATATGCAGATCAACCGGTTAAGTTCAATTATCTTTTGCAAGAACAAATTACTACAGCACTCAAAAGACCATTTATTGCTTACGAATTATTAAAAGCGGTTATGCCATTTATTGTTGCTTATATTGCAAAAAAACTGCATCCAAAA
The DNA here is from genome assembly GCA_964548355.1 of uncultured Pseudomonadota bacterium. GTDB lineage: Bacteria > Babelota > Babeliae > Babelales > JABCYS01 > CAZJQM01. The sequence continues at coordinate 1,150 of CAZJQM010000009.1, read as the reverse complement.
AATCCACATGATACTTCTGTTCATCCAGATGACAAATCACTCAACTCTTATTTGAATCAAACAGCTATTTCGGTAATACTTATTCAGCTTATAAATTATGCTCGTATCGAGCGACTATTTTAAATCTGCTAAAAGTATATGCCGCGCATTAAACAATTACCCCCACACGAAGCACATAAAATCGCCGCTGGTGAAGTGGTAGAACGTCCTGCAAACGTTGTTAAAGAACTTATTGAAAATGCTGTAGATGCTGGTGCAACTGAAATATCTATTTTCATCGAACAAGCGGGCAAAAAGCTCATTCGTGTTATCGATAACGGCTGTGGTATGGATGCACAAGATGCACATACCTGCTTTGACCATCACGCTACCAGTAAAATATCAACCATCGAAGATTTAGCTTCCATTGGCACATTTGGTTTTCGCGGTGAAGCATTATCAAGCATTGCCGCTGTCAGTTCCGTTACGCTTATTACTAAACAAGCTGATGGATTAGAAGGAACCAAGCTAGAACTGGTAGCTGGAACTATTACGCATGAATCAATCGTGCCTGCAACACAGGGCACTGACATCAGCATTAAAAATCTTTTTTTTAATGTACCTGCGCGCTACAAATTTTTACGCACAGATGACACCGAATGGCGACAAATTTTGTTATTGTTCCAAGCATTTTGTTTAGATTACCACTCAATACAGTTTAGCTTACATCACAATGACACACTTATTCATCATTGCCCGAGTGCACCAGATATTCTTACACGCATCGGCCAACTATGGGATAACACATTTGCAAAAAATATGATTTCTTTACTTCCCGAGCATGAAAAAGGGAATGCAATTTCTGGTGCCATATCCAATCACCATTATGCACGCTATGATCGCAGCTCCATTTTCTTTTTTGTGAATAAACGGTGGGTAAAAAATCAACATCTGTCCCGCGCATTGCTCAAAGGTTATTTAAATGTTTTGCCCGATGGCAGATTCCCCGCTGCATGCATATTTTTAGAAATCGATACGTCAGAAGTAGATATCAATGTGCATCCACGCAAAGAAGAAGTACAATTTTTGCATCCACGCAGATGTGAAAATCTTATTACAGAAACTGTTAAAAAAAGTTTAGAGCATCACATACGACAACGAATTAGAAAAG
>CAZJQM010000008.1:0-14248 GCA_964548355.1 uncultured Pseudomonadota bacterium | reverse complement strand
ACATAGCAAATGCATTTTCAACCCCTGATTTTCTATCTTCAACAGTCATTACAGCCTCTGACAATTTCAAAGACTTGCTATGCAAAATACTTATAATATGGGCAGTTGATCTGACATATCCTTCATTCTTAATTGCGTCTTCGCCACCTGTTTGCCTAAGCTTTGCATTAATAGCCGCGGATAAAAGACTAAAGTTTTTTTCTTTATCTATATTTTTTGATTGCTGTACTGGTACAGCAGTTGATTCTTTTTGCTCGGAATATTTCAATAAACTAGTTATTTTATTTTTTAATTTTTGAAACCAGGAAACCGATTGCTGTGTATCTTGAGCATGCAGGCTGCCACAAGTTATGAAAAGCGTGAATAGTATTAAATTAAGTGTCTTTTTCATGAAAATCCCTTCTACAAATGAGAATACTTAAGACTATAGCTTATTTTATAAAGAATTACACCTTGTCACAGAGTAGCTGCCTTAAGCCTTCCAGCCTTATAAAAACGTGGCATTTATGCTAAATTTTGAAAAAAGTGTTTATTAATGCTACTATTTACCTGTTTCTTTGAACAAATTTAATCGTAGGGTGTACCATGCAAACAAGTCCAAGGCATACCGAGTCACCATTTTCTGAACAACATTTAGACAAAATTAGAGATCAAGCAGCACTCGTTCAACAACTTAATGTAGAAATTTCTAAAGTTATTGTTGGTAATCAATCAACCATATCATCTATTCTTATTGCTATTCTATGCAACGGCCACATTTTATTAGAAGGTGTGCCGGGAGTTGCAAAAACAACTATGATCAAGACTCTTACTAAAGCACTTGGTCTTGCATTTAAACGTATTCAGTTTACACCAGATCTACTTCCTGCAGATTTGATTGGTACATTAATTTACAATCCTAAGACACAAGAATTTGAAACTAAAAAAGGTCCTATCTTTGCAAATCTAGTGCTCGCTGACGAAATCAACCGTGCACCTGCAAAAGTACAGGCTGCTTTGCTTGAAGCAATGCAAGAACAACAAGTAACCATCGGTTCTAACACGTATCATCTAGAACAACCATTTTTAGTATTTGCAACACAAAACCCGATCGAACAAGAGGGCACCTACCGCTTACCAGAAGCGCAAGTTGACCGCTTTATGTTCAAGTTGATTGTTGATTACCCTTCACGCGATGAAGAAAAAGAAATGGTGTATCGTTTACACACACCAGCTACTATCGATCAGATACTTACACGACAAAATATTGTTGAACTCCAAGAATTGGTAAAATCAATTTATATTAACGACAAAATTGTTGATTATATTGTTGCTATTATTCAAGCAACGCGTAACCCACAGGCATATAACATACCTTCGTTAGTGCCTCTTATTCAGCATGGCGCGTCTCCACGAGCAACCATTGCTATACACATAGCTTCACGCGCACATGCATTTATTAAAGGAAGACATTTTGTCATACCTGATGATGTTAAAGCTGTTTGTTTTGGTATACTACGTCACCGTATATCATTATCATACGAAGCAGAAGCATCACATATTTCTACCGATGAAATAATCAAACAGATATTAGCAGCTATACCAACACCATAAGCAGCAGGATAACAGGAAGGCGTGTTTGATGTTATTAGTAGATCATCAGTGCCTTGACAAAAAAGCGACCACAGGAGTATGGTGTGAACGAGTTTTTGGTGATTTTTTAACACCGCTCAGGTAATAGGAAAGTCGTGATGAGACAACCGCTCTGGCTTTTAAATAGCTCACTTCTCATTCTTTTTCTCGTATCACTCATCATTGTTGTATTCACACAACAAAAAGTACCGCGTTGGGTAACCCTAGAACCTGAATCGTATATTAAAACTATTAAACGAGAAATGTCTGATGCAGAAATGGCTAAAATTTATGAAAATGATCTCTTTAATACTTATTCACGACCAATTGAACCATTAGTACCAAAAACTCTCGAACAAACAATGCCACAACCTCCTACACCACAACAAGTACGCATACCTCAACCAACAATCCCTACCTTTTTAGAACCACTTTGTATTAGTCTTAAAGGAATCATTATCATGGGTGACGATCAAAAGGATCGTGCAATTATTTCCAATGCTAAAACGAAAGTAGAATCTACCATCAAAGTAGGTGATAAAGTTGAAGATTCTCAATTAATAAGAATTATGAAGAGCAAAATTATTTTTATCCGCTCTAATGGACAAGAAGAATCATTTTACTTACGAGAAAAAGATGCGCGCGACGACCAAGGCGCACAAACTGCTGAACGTTGGGAATCAGTGATTAAAAAAATCGCAGACAATCAGTATCAAATTGACCCGGAAAGTTTTGTGGAACTCGTTCCAGACTTAGGACAATTTATTGCGTCTCTTGATCTGATCACTGTATACAGAAATGGTCAACCGATGGGCGTAAAAATTGGCACCTTAGAACCAACATCATTTGGACAAGAACTTGGTTTACGCACCGGTGACATCATCACTACTATTAATAAGATTCCTGCAACAACGGTCACCAACCGCATGAAAATTTATGATACCATTAGCTCTCTACCAATGGGCAGTATCATTGAAGTAGATTTCATGCGCAATAATAACAACTCCCAATTATTAGCAAGGCTGGAAGAAATAGCTCGTCCTTCAAGTTTTTATATTGGAAAGCCTGGTAAACCAATATCAGCACCACCAATGACAGAAGAAGATATTCAAGAAAGAAAGATGCAAATTTTAGAACAGAAAAAAACATTTGCTCCAACGCTCGATGAAATACGACGTCGCGAAAGAAGCGCAATACTTAATAAAGTTATGCGTGGGCAAGAAGTCGAAGCTATAAAAAATAAACCAGTAAATCTTGAGATTTAATGGTGAGCATGATGGGTACTATAATGATACGTCTACTATTAATAATGCTTTCTCTATGCTCAGGCACCGCATATAGTGCCCAAGCAAGCATGCCCATTCTGCCTGAAATAACTATCAAACAAAATATGGAAGGTGTACTGAATCCATTAAAACCCGTAGAAGAAAAAAAGCTGTCGCCCCGCGAACGTAGAAAAAAGAGAAAAACCAAAATAACTGAAACAGTTCCCCAAGATGCTATTCAACAAAAGGTAGACAAAATATTAGATCAATCATTGGATGATGAACAAGCAAATATTGAATTCAATTTTGAAAATGCAGATCTACAAAACGTAGTCGATTATATTTCGGAGCTTTTTTCTGTTTCATTTATTCCTGATGATGCCATTAAGCCCATGTTATCTGGTGGCAAAGGCGTAGCTGGCAATAAATTATCATTCAGAACAGAAAAACCCATGACCAAGCGCGCTGTTTGGAGTTTATTTACTACATTCCTAGATATGGCAGGTCTTGCAGTTGCAGAAACACCGGAATCTTTCATTTACCGTATCACGTCTGCGCCAGCAACCAACAAACTTCCGCTGCAAGCATTTATTGGTACTTCTCCTGATTTATTGCCTGATAATGACAATCATATTCGTTACGTGTATTTCTTGAACAATGCAACAGTAGACACTATCAAACCAATCATTGATCAGTTGCGTAGCACAACATCAACCTTCAGCGCATTTGTTCCATTGCGCGCATTAATTCTTACCGACAAAGCATATAACATCAAAGCTCTCATGAAGATTGTATTAGAACTTGATAAAGCAAGCATGCCTGAAACCATGTCGGTATTAAAACTAAGATTCGCTGCAGCAGAAGATGTAAAAAAATTATTTGATGAGTTAACTAAATCTGACGATCAGCGTGGTATGGTTGCACGTATTTTTGGTGCCAAGAAACAAACAGAATCATTTTTCTTTCCTGAAAATACACGCCTTATTTCGGAACCACGTTCTAACTCTCTTATTTTGATCGGCACACAAGACACTATTAACAAAATAGAAAATTTCGTTGCTAAAATTGATACGCAACTTACTGAAGAAATATCACCATTATATATCTATGAATTACAGCATACCGACGCAACGAGCATGGCTGAAATTTTAAATAAAGTTACCCAGTTTGGTATTGGTACCGTGGTGGGTCAGGCAGGTGGCGTACGTGATGGAGAAAAATATTTCAAACCTATTACGTTCACCCCAGAAAAATCAGGTAATCGCCTAATCGTCAAAGGTGACTACGAAGATTACATCAAAGCAAAAGATATCATTAAGCAGCTTGATGTTGCACAGCCAGAATGCGCAATCGAAGTCTTAGTTGTTGATATCAATCTTAATAAGACAAAAGTCCTTGGCACACAATGGCGTAATAAAAGTCCTGGCAGCATTGCTAAAAATGTGAATTTCCAGACATCTGGTTTAATCCGTACAGGCATAGGTGCTCAACCGGTCGTTGACCCTACTACTGGCAGCATTATGGCCAACCTTATTTCATTAGCAACGGGTAATGAACCAGGCTCTACACTCTTAAGCTTAGGACCTGATGGTAATATTTGGGCCATATTTAAAGCACTTTCAACCAAAGTAGATGCGCGCATTGTGTCTAATCCCTTCTTAATTACCAGCAACAAATATAAGGCAACGGTTGCACTTGGTGAAACACGCCGTGTTAACGTTGGTACTGTTGTTTCTGGCGGTAACCAGTTAGCTTCACAAGACGACTTATCTGCTAACTTGGAAGTAATCATTACGCCCCAAATTAACCATGATGGTGTTATTATCATGGACATTTCTATTGAAGAAGATGCGTTTACCAATGCTTCAAATCCATCAGATGCTACACGTACAACCAAACATATTGAAACGAAAGCTGCGTTAGCCAACAGAGAAATTTTGGCATTAGGTGGTTTGATTAGAACAACGATAGATGAAACAGAAACTAAAGTACCTATTTTAGGTGATATACCACTGATTGGTTGGTTCTTTAAAAATAGACAGAAAATAATTACCAAGTCTAATCTTCTGGTATTTATCGCTCCACAAATTGTTCAACCTCGTCTATCCGGAGGTGCGAATAATTACACCTTAAGAAAAGCTGAATACTCACGTGATACCTTGCGCGTTATGGATGACAAAATTTCACAACGTGACCCAATTCATCGTTGGTTCTTCACAGGCGAGCCAAGTAGCATCGAGCTTGATGATTTCATGAGCCGCCAATCTCATCCAAAACCAGAAGACACTACAGCAAGTGAGTATTACCCTAACAGAACAACTCATAAGAAACCGGTGTATAAACCTGGCCAGCTGTCAAAGGTGAATGATTCTGAAGAAAAAATAAAACAAGAACCAATAATACGTGAAGAAAAGAAACCAGCCGAGCCAACTGAACATACACTCAGACGCCATCATCATAAGCGCTCATTAAGCGCTATGATAGAAGCTCAACCAACAGCAGGGGCAGCATGATAAAGAATTTGTTCATACCAGAGAGAATGGGCAATTACTATATATTTGCTAAGCGCGTCATTGGTTTTGATATCGGCAAAACTCATATTGTTGCAACTCAAGCATACGTGAATGGTAAATCTGCTACTGTAGAAAAAATAGTAACCCATACGCTACCCGCAACAACAGGTGCAGATTATGCTCAGCGAGTTTCAGAAGGCATCAAAGAATTACTTTCACAATTAAGTTCGTATGATGAAATTTATACCGGATTATCAAGTTCGCTTGTTTTCTTTAAAGAATTAACATTACCATTTACCACTCGAGACAAGTTACAACTTGTTGTGCCTTTTGAAGTAGAATCTTCATTACCGTTTCCCTTAGACCAAGCAGTAATTGATTTTGTAATTACTAAAACAAACCCTGAATCAAGCGATATTATGGTTGCTGCTGCACAAAAACAATTTATTGCAGAACATCTTTCGTTGTTTGAAGGAGCGGGAGTACAAGCTCATAAGATCGTTGTAGATTTGTTTTCATTTTACAATTTACTACGTGCAATCCCAGAATATGCTCAATTCAAAGGATCTCAGGTATTTATTGATGCTGATGCTGCTACCACACGTATCATGTACCTCCTTAATGGGCAGTTAAAATTTATTCGTACTATTCCCAGCGGCATTGGAACAATGCTCAAACGTATTAGTACTGATACCAATATGCCTCAAGCAAATGTACAGGAGCAACTTGTTCATTCAGGTTTTGAGCAAGATAATCAACAATTTTCAAAACTTCTTGATAAAGAATTTTCATCATATCTTTCCACTATACAATTTACGCTTCAGTCCTTTGAACAACGCACAGAGTCTAAAGGTCTTAATTCTATAATACTTTTGGGAGACGCTGCTGAAATAAAAAATGCTGCAACTTATATAAGTGAAAAATTAAAAACACCTTGTTCACTTTTCAATATTGCAGCTCTTGAAGAAACATTTAAATTCAAAAGCCGTGTACAAGTTTCTTTCAATTCTACCATCAGCATCAGCATTGCTATACCTACTATTAATGAAGATTTTAATTTACGGCAAAAAGAGTTCAGTCTTATTGATGAATCTTTATTTACTAAACAATTCGTTGTTGTACTAACTCTTATTCTTCTCATTTTTGTGATTCTCATAGGCAGTAACTATCTTCAAACACGCAAACTCAGCAAAGCTATTACACAAGGCTCAAAGCAAGCTGTTCGGCAAGTCACAGAAACTCTTAATATTCCTGCGACTGCTCTTAACGAACTTGTTGAAGATGCACAACGCAAAGTACAAGAACAAGATCGTATCTGGTCTGCATTCTCGCAGCAAACACGCTCTTCATTTCTGATGTGTTGGCAAAGATTAAGCATGGCTATAGATCGTGATGGTATCGGGTTAGTATTAAGAAAAGCTAACTTTAATCATGAAACCATACGCTTACAGGGCGAAGTTAAAGATATTAAATCGCTTGTTATATTTGAAGAGCAGCTCAAACAGGCAAATTTAGGTACATTCTCTGCTCCACAAGAGCCTAAGTTTGATATCACTATTGTGCTTAAAAAAAATCTTGAGGAATAATACATGGTAATCCTAGATCAGCTTAAAAATTTCATCCAAGATTTAGATGAAAAGCAGTTTTTTAGATACTTAGCAGGATTATTATTAACACTGGTTCTATTGATCAGCATGATCCTATTCTTTAACTATCGTAAAGTTCATACATTAAAAAAAGATATTGCGCGTATTAACAATAACCGTTCGACCCTGCAATCCATTTTAACCACCTATGAACGCGTAAAACAGCAAAAAGCTGATGTTGCTGCCATGCTTGAAAAAGATAAAAACTTTAAGATTGTCGGCTACATGGATATGCTTGTTAACTCACTAAACCTAGGAAGTTTTAGAACCAACTACACACAATCTTCAGAAGTAAAAGAATCATTACCTGAATATATTGAAATTAAATTAGTCACCAATTTTACCGACCTTAATACACGGCAATTAGTTGAACTCTTGCATGAAATAGAAAAAAACGAAAGAATTTATACCAAGGAATTAGAAATTACGCGCTCTGCATCAAAATCTGCGCTTGATGTAGTATTAACTATCGCAACACTACAAGCTCGAACAGAAGGCGCTGAAACGGAGTGAGCATGAATATAAGATACATTTATCTTCTTTTACTTGCTCTGCCTGCACTTGCACAAGGTGCAGAAAGTGTGTTAGCACCCGTTGCTGCGCAAAGCAATGTAGAATTTATTGATACACCAGTTCAGCAAGCACCACGCCCTAAAAAGAAGCGTAGAAAAAAACGCATAAGCTTTAACTTTCAAGATGTCGATCTTACTGAAATCATTAACTATTTAGCTGCTGAAAAAAAAGTAAATATTATTTTGCCTGCAACTCCCATAAGCGCAAAAGTAACACTCAAGCATCAAGACAAACTTTTAATTGATGATGCATTTAACATGCTCAACACATTATTAGATGTTGCTGGTTACGTTATGACACCACGTGGTGATGATAGATATGTTATTACTAAGATAGATGGTAATACCAATCGCGAAACATTGCCCGTATATATTGGCGTATCGCCTGATACACTGCCAGATTCTGATGAGCGCGTACGATACTTGTATTATTTTGATAACATTCGCATTCCAACGGGTGGCGGTGGCCAAGCACAAGAACTCAAAACTATTTTAGATGATATGCTCCAAGAGCCAGGAAAACCTGCAAGCTCTCAAGTGTTATTTGATGCCAACACTAATAGCATCATTATCACCGGCAAGGCTTATAGCATCAAAGTTGCTATGCAAATTATTGCAGAGCTTGATAAAACAGGATTTAGAGAAGTTGTTGAAGTAGTAAAGCTTATTAATACTTCAGCCAGCTTTATAGCCAAATTTTTAATGGAACAACTTATTGCTCCTGCAGCTGCAGGACAACAACCCACCACCGTTACACCTCCAAGCTTTGATTCTTCCTATTTTTCTAAAACAGTTAAGATTATCCCTGATATGAGAACCAACAGCCTCATTATCTTGGGAAGAATAAAAGCAGTTGAGCGGCTCAAGGATTTCATTTACAAATACTTGGATATCCCTCTTGAATCAGGTGAATCGATCATACATGTATATGAATTACAATATTTAGATGCACAAACATTTGCAGAAGATTTGCGCAATATCATTAAGCCACGCGACACAGGCCAAGCAAAAGGATCTGCAGAAGAACGCGCTTTTGAAGGCGTGATTATCGAAGCTGAAAAAACAGGTGTCATTGATAAATTAAAAACAAATATTGGTGATGTAGGTGATGTTGTCCAAGGTGGCAACCGTTTAATTATTGCAGCAAAAAAAAGCGACTGGCTTAACCTTAAACGTTTAATCGCTGATCTTGATAAGCCACAACCACAAGTTGCCTTAGAATGTCTTATTGCTGACGTTTCCTTAGAAACTAATCGTTTCTTGGGTAGCCAAATTAGAAATAAGCCAAATGGGTTAGCAAAAAATGTAAATACACAGTTAGCTAATTTGAGTAATCCAGTACTTAATCCACCACTCAACCCCGTCAACTTAATTGCAGACCTCTTAACTTTCCAACAAGATGGTCTTAACTTGGCGTCTCGTGCAACTCCAGGTTCAACTATTTTAACCTTTGGTGGTCCCAATACTAATGGTATTTTTTGGGTTGCTCAGGTATTACAGGAATACACCAACTCTAAGATCATTTCGCATCCATATGTAACAACATTCAATCAAACACAAGCAAAGATTTCCTTAGCCGAAGTACGACTTGTAACCGGTCAGGCAAAACAAAACCCTGATGGTACGTTAACGGTACAACAACAAAACTTACCTGCTGATATCACCGTTGAAATTTTACCACGCATCAATCTTTCAAACTCAATTAACTTGCAGATTGCCGTTAAGGTAAACAATTTCGTATCACAGTCATCATCAGACAACACACGTAATACACGAACCTTCATCACCAATGCAACTGTTGGTAATGGCGAAATTTTAGTGCTTGGTGGCCTTGTTAAAACTAATGAAACAGAAACTGTCTTAGCAACTCCTATTCTTTCTAAAATTCCGTTAATCGGCTGGCTTTTCAAAAGTGTTTCAAAAATTACTACCAAAGATAGCCTCATGGTATTTATTTGCCCAAGCGTAATTAAACCACACAAAGTTGGCGGCATGAGTGAATCTACTGTGTCTAAATATGAAATAGCCGCAGGCCAAGTACATGAAGGCAGACTTTTTGACCAAATAAAAGATCCAATTACTCGCTGGTTCTTCAAATCTCCTGCATTGAGTATTGATGATATGGTAGATGATTACAGAACAGAAGCATTCTTCAGTGAGCGACCATACCACGCCAAACTTGCTCAACCAGAACCCCCCCAACCCGGTAAAAAACGGAAAAGCAGAATAAAACGCTTTGAGCAAGAAAATAAAAATGAGGCCATTGCAAAGCAAGTAGGCACCGCTGAAGATGATAAGCTCAAAAAGCTCGTGGCTTATCAAGATAATCCATTGAAGAAAACTGATAACAACAAGAGCTAGCCTAGAATTATTGAGTTTTACCCTAATAATAGTGTATTGTTAACTGTAAGGGACATGCATACGTATAACTATTTGGGGAATTCATATATGAGACTACTTATTAAAACAGCAACGCTGCTTTCAATTTTATCTTTTTGTCATACAAGTCAATCAGCGCAAAGATCTCCTACCGAAGAAGAGATAATGAAAAGATCACAAGAAATGGTCGATAGAGCAAAAAGAGCTCAAGCTTATTATAAGGCTCATACTCCTGTAGATGAATATGTAGATGAGATGATTGGAAAACTTGAATACTTAATTTTTAAATATGAAAAGCATAAAAAAGATATTGAAAAAAGCATTGGTCCTGTTTGGGGATTATATGAGCCAGGTCACATGCTAATTAATAAACCTGAAATGTTAGAAATAATTGCAGAACTTAAAGAATTGAGTACTAAAAATTCTCTAGAACCTGATCAACTAAAAGAAGTAAATGAAGTTATAGCAAAAGCTGAAGGTATCATCTATAAGCGTTAAGGTTGATAACAACAAGAGCTATCTCTTATAAAGCAAAAAATAATTTCAGCAACAAATCGTGCACAAGATGTACTTTTTAGAACTTATAAAGAACCTTACCCATCAAAACACTAATAATATTAAGGCTTAAGAAATTTTTATTATGATCATTCAAACTATTATCTCTATCCTATGTATAAGCACTTGTATATCAGCCAGTGCACCATCTGAAACAATTGAATTTGATCAATCAAAATATCCGTATTTATATAATTTCATCTACCTACATCCCCATACTGTTGAGTTTGTTACCACAACGCTCATTAACATTGCTCAGGGTGTAGCTAAAATGAAAAAAGATAATATCCCTGCCCAATATATACATTCACAAGAACAACGATGTTTTCAACTTATACATGAACTTCAAAGAGCACTACAAGATCCTGAAATTCTATTAACCTCTGCGCAAAGACAAAAATTTGAAAATGCTATTCATAACACTGAAGTCATAGTATGGGGAAAGCCTGACCGTGGTTGAAGTTAAAATTTCTATTTACCACATTCAGCTAAGGCTTCAATTGCTTTAAGTTGTGCTGTTTTATGGAGCAAGCTCCATGATAGCGGTTGAATATCAGCTTGATAATCAGCACCAGCTTTTATAAGTAATGTTAATAATGATTTGTATTGTTCAATGATGGGACTAAATTCTGCAATAAACTTTGAATCCTTAATTTTTTTAAAATAGTCACACTTGCTTGCAAGAGCACTTATTTCATTTAAACACGCTCTAAATGGGGAAACACCTTGTGCTGTTATTAAGTTTACATCTGTCTCTGGCGCTAATATTAATGCTTGTGCAAAAAGAAAATTACGACGAACTATGGTGTAGTGAAGAGCTGTTGCTTGATCTTTGCCAACTTGGTGATTAATAATACCACGTCGCTCTAATTCTCTTAACTTTTCTTGGGTCTGATCCATGGTTTGACACTGATGGAGAATAGCTTCAACAACATGTGCATTTTTAGTATGTTCAATATATTGTTGTTCTTGATCATTCATAGCATGTAAAGAGAGACTCGAAATACCCAACATAAGAAGAAATGCATAATATATCACAAGACCACCTCAAAACATTTAGATAAAATCAAGGTTATGATAACAGCATTTAATTGCTTTGCAACGTATAATGAGGTTAACAGGTTAATGCTCCAATATTCTTGCTTATTCTAACAACGATCGCATCAAAATATCTTCGATGGTCAATACTCTGTTATATTTTGCAAGGCGTTCTCCACGCGTGCAACCGCCGGCTTTAATTTGCCCTGCATTAGTACCAACTGCTAGATCGGCAATAAATGAATCACATGTCTCACCAGAGCGATGGGAAATCACGGTGCCTAGTCCCGCCTCTTTGCACAACTTCATTGCTTGTAGCGTTTCGATAATCGTTCCTGCTTGATTTGGTTTGATAAGCACCGAGTTAGCAGCACCAAGTTCTATTCCTTGCAAGATGCGTTGCGAATTTGTTGCAAAAAGATCATCGCCGATAAGTTGTATTTTATCGCCTAATGTTTGCATCATCTTAATCCATCCTTGCCAATCATCTTCTGCAAGGCCGTCTTCAATTGAATAGAGAGGGAAATGTTTTGAAAGTTCAACATAGTATTCGATAAGCTCTTCAGAAGTTACTTGTTCACCATGCCAATCATATTTTTTTGTTTTGGCATTATAAAATTGGGAAGCTGCAACATCAAGCGCAAATCCAAATACAAGATCTTTATCACCATAGTGAAGAACAGCTTCAAGCATACATGTTAAGGCATCTATTTCATCATCAAACTGGGGAGCATACCCGCCTTCATCACCCACATTAGTAGACTTACCTTTTTTCTTAAGAATTTCTTTAAGAAGTTGGCTTATTTCCATACATGCTTCAACACCCTCGCTATATCCTGATGCACCGAGCGGCACGATCATAAATTCTTGGATCCGGAGAGCATTGTCTGCATGCGCACCGCCATTGATAACGTTAAACATGGGCATTGGTAATGACACAGATTCAAACCCACACACCCAGGCAATAATTTCAAATAATTCTGCTTGTTCTGCTACCGCTTGTGCACGATACAACGCCATACTTACTGCAAGCGTTGCATTTGCTCCTAATTTGCTTTTGTTAGGTGTGCCATCAAGCTCAATGATCATGTTGTCCATGCGTGGAGCATTGAGTTCTTCGCCGACTAATATTTTTGCAATTTTATTTTCGATATTATCTATCGCTTTGTGAACGCCCATGCCCATAAGACGCTTGCCACCGTCGCGTAGCTCAACTGATTCATGTTTGCCAATTGATTTACCCGCAGGAACAGCTGCCGATGCTCGCATACCATTTTCTAAAAAGATTTCACATTCAATAGTTGGTAATCCACGTGAATCAAAAATTTCACGTGCAATGATTTTTGTAACTTTCATTAATACCCCTTTAATAATTTTTTTTAACTAATTCTTAGTCTGATGGGGAATCGTATCAATAATCAATAAAACGTTCATTTTTTCTGAGGCGGTACAACAAGTCCATATTCTTTTAATTTTGGTTGTGCAATTGGTGTAGGGGCACCCATCATTAAATCAAAACCACGCTGAGTTTTTGGAAATGCTATAACGTCACGAATAGATTCTGAATTAGTCAGCAACATAACTAAGCGATCAAGGCCTAAAGCAATACCACCATGTGGCGGGAAACCCAACTCTTGTGCTTCAAGCAAGAAGCCAAAGTTCTTTTGCAGATCTTCTTTAGATAATCCAAGAAGTTCCAATACTTTTTCTTGAATCTCAGGATTGTGAATTCGGATTGATCCACCGCCCAGTTCGATACCATTTAAAATGATATCGTACGCTATCGCTTTCATCTCTTCTGGCTTTTGTTGTTGCCAATCATCTGCTGGTGAAGTAAATGGATGATGCACTGATCGCCACCGTTTTTCTTGTTCATCGTATTCAAATAAAGGAAAATCGACTATCCATGATAAGTTCAATTCATTTTCTGGAATCAAGTTAAGATATTTTGCAAGTTCGCAACGCAATCTACCTAACAACGTCCACGCTTCTTTATATTTCCCTGCGATAATAAAGAGCGTGTCATCTTTGGTCAGTGTTGGAATAACCTTTTTTAAACGATCAACAAAATCTGCTGGTAGAAATTTAGCAACAGGGGAATCTGGTTTACCTGCTTCATCAAAGCGAACCCACAATAATCCTTGTGCACCGATTTTTTGAGCCTGTGCAACCCAACCATCGAGTTCAGAGCGCGTAAATGTTTTATTTTGAATATGCAGAGCGCCTATTTTGCCGCCTTTAGCCAAAATTTCTTTTAAGAACTTGAGCTCGGTGCCTTCGAAGACAGGTGTTAAATCTTGTATTTTTAATTCATAACGCAAGTCTGGTTTATCAGATCCATAGTCTTTAAATGCCTGAGCATACGTCATACGTGGAAGCGGCAGATTGAGATCTTTGTTAAATAATTTTTTCCACAGATGTTTAAATAACTCTTCGATAAGCGTTTGAATATCAATAGCGGTGATAAATGACATTTCTAAATCTAATTGGGTAAATTCTGGTTGACGGTCAGCACGCAAATCTTCGTCTCTAAAACAACGAGCGATTTGAAAGTAACGCTCCATGCCTGCTGCCATTAATAATTGTTTGTACAACTGCGGAGACTGTGGCAATGCATAAAATGATCCAAGATGCATACGGGACGGTACTATGAATTCACGAGCCCCTTC
>CAZJQM010000007.1:0-14265 GCA_964548355.1 uncultured Pseudomonadota bacterium | reverse complement strand
GAACAAATTAAAATAGGATTAAGTCAGACAGCTATTGTCCTTAAATTTTTACGACAATTTCCCCAGCTTATTGTGTACATGGTCGTAGTTGGACTTATTCGCACACAAATTCTGAGCCATATTCCGTATAACTCAATCGTGGTTCATCTGGTTGGCGATATATTATTTTTATGGATGGCATCAGCTCTATTGTATCGCACAGAAAGCATTTTACTCAAAGCTCCCATTTCTATCTTAACTGCATTAAGATTGCCTTTAAAAAATTCTCTTTATTTTATGGTCAGTGGTGCTTGTATTGGAATTCTAAGTCTTCTATGTTTAAATGCATTGGCATCATTTGATTCTTTGGCTATGCAAGAGTTTGTTAATTTTATCTTGCTCGCAATTACCACCCTTCTTCTTGCATGCATTGCTATTGTTATTACCTTTGAAAACAAAACTATTCACAATATTATTACAAAACCATTCAAAATTATGAGCTGGCAGCCTATTGCTTTATTTACATCATACGGGCTACTAACGTTGTTTTCATTTGTGATCATACTGCTTATCTTCATAATAGCTCTTATTCTTGGCAGCTTCGGTCTTATAAATCCGGCCAATATTATGGAAGCTTCCTGGATTAGAGTCATTACTCTTATTATTATGACTTTAGTAATCGCCGCATTTCAAACCAGCGTTGTTTTGGTTTGCCTATCGTTTTACCATGATCGTAGAAAGATAGAGCAAGCAGAAACGATGATTGAGATACGTTCGGTGTGGATGTAGTAAAAAACGCTACTGGAAAGCATATTAACCCCTTAGCATTTTACTCAATTGCAAAGTATCCCTATACTTAACATGCGCGCTCATCTGCGCACACAAAGATATCTTTCATCTATAAACATCGCGGGGTTTCATGATTAATAACTACTTTAACAAGCCTTTGGTATATGCAAGCATTATTCTGAGTTTAGTAGGTGGCCATAATCTTAAGGCTATGGAAAACATCCGCCTCTATCAAGAAAGTGATCATGCAGTTTTGCGTGATATAATTGCCAAAAATGAAGAGCTCATTATTAACCCAGATGCCGAACATCAAACATATGAGTCTCGTTTAGCATATACAGAACGCTTTTTCCCAAGCAAAAACTACATTACTAAAGTCTATAGCAAAAATAACGAACCAGCAGGTTTTATCACCTATCAAAAAGAAGGTGTTTTAGCCCCTTTTGTTATTGATTTTGCGAACTTTGACCCTAAGAAGGTTGAGAAAGCTCTTCACGGATCCATTCAAATATTAGCCGTAAAAGAACAATTCCAGCGCCAAGGGATCGGAAAGGCATTGTTAAACGATGCTATTGAATACGCAAAAAGTAAGAATATTAAAGTCATCATGGTACAAACCCGAGTAACCAATTCTGCATCGCGCGCATTATATGAAAAGGCTGGATTCAAGCTTATGTTCCCAATTATGCCAGGGATGAAAGATTGCATGTTCAGACTTGTTGTTGAATAACAGATTTTATTAGTTCTGAAAAAATGTGGGCTGCGTAACTGCAGCCCATTATTTTATCTAGAGAAAGACCTTGAACGGCCACCAAATCTACGGTGTCTGCCGCCTTCATCACGGCGACCACCTTCGCGTCTACCACGATATCCGCCTCCATGGCCACCGCCACGAGGTTCAACAGCTTCACCTGTCATACTTATGCGAATACGTTTGTTATTTACGTCTGGCATAGATTGAACAGCTTCGATAATAGAATCTGCTAGATCTGCAGGAACGACTACAAAAGAATGTCCGCGTAATAACTTGATACGGTTAATTTGTTCTTTTTTAATTTTATTAGTTGCGACTAGCAAGTTGATAATATCAGTTTTTTGAGCATTATCATCAAGACCAATACCAACAAATAATTCTGCTAAGTTATCTTGCTGTGCAAGTTCAGTAACAGGCGTTGAAGGAATATCGCCTTCTTTAGTTAGATGTTTGATGAATTTTTCATATAATACTGCAACTAAAGCAAGTTTAATTTCTTGCGCTGGATACGCATCGATCATCGCTTGTAATTGTTCATGATAGGTGCTCTTTGAATTGTCTTTATCAATAAGCGTCTTAATATAACTAACAGCTTCTTGCATTTTGCGATGCGCAATATCTTGCGTACTTGGTACTTCAAGTGGTTGTATATTTGTTTTAAATTTGCGTTCAAGCATTGTAATTCTTCTTCTATCTGCCGGGTTAATAAACGTAATTGCAGTACCTGTTTTACCTGCACGGCCAGTACGGCCAATACGGTGCACGTAACTTTCTAAGTCTTCAGGCAATGAGTAGTTAATAACGTGAGTAATATCTGCTACGTCAATACCACGAGCTGCGACATCGGTTGCTACCAGGATTGAAAAGTCTTTTTCTTTAAATTTCTTAATGATTCTGTTTCTTTGAACTTGGCTTAAGTCGCCGTGTAACGCATTTGCGTGATATCCACGATGCATTAGGCGTTCTGCTACTTCGCTGGTCAATATCTTAGTTGGACAGAAAATAAAGCCATAAAATTCAGGCGTGTTATCAATGAATCTGCATAGTGCTTCAACTCTATATTTTTGTTGAATAACACAATAATACTGTTTGGTTTGAGCTGAGGTTGTAGTACCTGTACCACTCGTGCGCACAGAAACCGGATTTTTCATATGATGCTTCATGATGTCATTGATGCCGGATTTTACTGTTGCAGAGAATAGCCAGATTTGACGATTCTTAGGCGAGTTTTCAAGAATAATATCAACTTCTTCTTTAAATCCCATTTCAAGCATAATGTCTGCTTCATCAAGGACTAAGATTTGTAGATCTTTAAGAGATAATGTTTTTCTACGGATATGGTCGTTAAGTCTGCCAGGAGTACCAACAACAATCTGAGCTCCTCGGCGAAGAGCGTTAATTTGATCAGTCATAGAAAC
Organism: uncultured Pseudomonadota bacterium; assembly: GCA_964548355.1. Taxonomy (GTDB): domain Bacteria; phylum Babelota; class Babeliae; order Babelales; family JABCYS01; genus CAZJQM01. The sequence goes on along the minus strand of CAZJQM010000007.1, from coordinate 11,325 downwards.
GCCGCCATAAACAGGCTCTATGATGATATTGGTAAAGCGAGCAGTTTTGCGCAAACTTTCGGTTATTTGAGTAACCAATTCGCGGGTAGGTGCTACGATAAGTCCCTGAACTGCGCGTTTATTTTTATCAATTTTTTGTAGTAATGGAATACCAAAAGCAAGAGTCTTACCCGTACCTGTTTGAGCTTGCCCATGCAAGTCTATTTTTTCAGGGGTAAGTAACAAAGGAATTGCTCGTTGTTGTATTTCGGTGGGGGTAGTAAACCCTAATGCGTCCAGAGCTTGTTGTATCTCTGGCGCTAATGCCAAATCTTTAAATGTCATGCTGATTTTTACCTTATAAATGTGTTCTTTATGTGAATAAGCTTACAATACCCAACCTCCATACATTTCAATTGGGTTCCAGCTTTAAAAGAATCAGAATTCTAAGGGTTAAGCAGGAAATTTGAAAAACCAGATTGGGAATAGTATTACCAGGTTAAGGGATATGCTCTTTTTGTCAAATGCCGGTGCTAAAAATGGCGTCCAGAACTCATTATGACTACATACCACCTGGATTAGGAAACCTTAGCTTTTTGCGCCTTAACTTGAGCCTTAAGATGCTTATTTAGCCAAAAGACCGTTATCCCCCCTATTATTGCCCCTGCTAAAGCAGATAACGCTAAATGATGCTTTGGATATAATTCCTTTGGCTTATCAATATCTAGAGGATTTGTACATTGACCAGCTGCCCGAGATAATAAAAAATTTCGATATGCATGATTTATAATTCGATCATTTTTTATACGCTGCTTCAAAAGCTTATCCTGCTTTTCATTAAATTTTTCATCTATAATTTTCTCAGAAGGCCCAATATTATCGTTAGCTGCCGCATTCCAAACAACTCGAGCATTAGCTATCATTTGGTTCATCACCTCTTCGTCTTCTTGAATTGCAGATTCATACAGATCTTTGAAATAGTCTGTAGCCGCTTGAGTATAATTCTTCCAAGCAGATGCTAGTTCTGTTTTGTTGTGAGCTGAAGGATTTATTTCTCTGGAACCACTCCCTAAATATTCATGTAATCGAAAATCAAGATGGCTTAACCAAAATTTAAATGTTGTTTCCTTTTGTTTAGAGGCTTCTGTTTTATGTAGAGACTTTTTATCCTCTTCCATAGCCTGCGCATAGGGAAATGTGATTAAGAAGAATAATAATAAACTCGCTATTTTTTTCATGTAACCTCAAAGCTATTCAATAATAGCTCTGATTATATCTATTTTGACCTGTATTGAAAATGGAGTATTTCATAGAACCCCATATAAACCGGCACTATTTGATTATTTTCAGGTATCTGTTACCCTATAAAACAGTAATATTATTAACCCCCAAACCCTCCAGTTCAATTCACCTAACAAAACTGGCAGGATATTCCGGAGTTTTTCCTACATGTCAAAAGAAGTTATAAGATCGCGACAATTTGCCCATGTTGGCCCTATGCAAGAGCAAGAGTTGGCTTTGAATCCAGAGCAACAAAAATCACTTGCTTCATTGTACGAAGGTCTTGATAAGTTACGTCCAGGTCAACTATTAACTGGTATCGTTCTTAGAGCCGACAATGATGGCGTTTTAGTAGACATCAATTACAAATCTGAAGGTCTTATTCCAAGCTACGAATTTGCACCTCATGAATTAAAAAAATTAAAAACTGGTTCTGAAATCGAAGTTATTCTCGATGAATTAGAAAGCACAGACGGCAACATCATTCTTTCATACGAAAAAGCGAAAGAAATGAGAGCTTGGGACCTTATTACCAAACTCTTTGAAGAAGAAAAGCCAGTTGAGGGTGTTATTACCCACAAAGTTAAGGGTGGCTTGTCAGTTGATATCGGCATACCTGCGTTCTTACCAGGTTCTCAAGTCGATGTTCATAGAGTTACCGATTTTGACCAATTTGTAGGTCAAACTATCACTGCAGACGTTATCAAAATTAATAGAAAACGTGGCAACGTTATTCTTTCTCGTCGTAAATATCTTACCAACCTACGCGCTGAAGCTCGCAAGAAGATCATGGATTCTCTTGAAGAAGGCTCAGTTGTACAAGGTGTTGTTAAGAATATCACCAACTACGGTGTGTTCGTCGACATCGGCGGCGTTGATGGATTGTTGCATATCACGGATATGACATGGGGTCGTATTGCTCACCCAAGTGAGATCGTCAAAATAGGCGATACTATTTCTGTAAAAGTTCTTTCAATTGATAAAGAACATGCAAAAATATCTCTTGGCATGAAGCAATTGCTCAGCAATCCTTGGGAACAAATCGAAGATAGACTTAAAGTTGGCGCACGCATTAAAGGCACTATTTCAAGCATTACCGATTACGGTCTGTTTGTTGAAGTTGCCAAAGGCGTTGAAGGCTTAGTCCATATTTCTGAAATCTCATGGACTGAACGTATCACCGATCTTAAAAAGCATTTCAAAGTTGGCGAACAAGTCGACGTTATGGTTGTTTTCCTTGATAAAGAAAACCGCAGAATGTCATTAAGCGTTAAACAACTTGATAAGAATCCGTGGGAAACTTTAAACTCTGAATTCAAAGTAGGCCAGCAGATCAAAGGCATTATCAGCAATATCACCGACTTTGGTATTTTTGTTCAAATTAAGCCTGGTATTGATGGTTTAGTTCATATCTCTGACTTATCATGGACTGAACATATTAACCATCCGGCTGACATTTACAAAAAAGGCCAAGAGGTTGAAGCTGTTATCCTTGGTATCGACGAAGCAAATAAAAAAGTTTCGTTGGGTGTTAAGCAATTAGCACAAGATCCTTGGGAAGCTATTGAACAAGAATATCCACGCAACAAGGTTGTTGAAGGTACAGTTTCTAAGATTACTAACTTTGGCGCATTCATTCGTTTACCAACAGGTATCGAAGGCCTTGTTCATATCTCTGAACTTGCTGATCATAATGTTGAAAAAGTTGAAGATATTCTTCAAGTTGGTCAGAAATATCAGTTCCGTGTTATCAACGTTAACCGTGAAGAACACAAACTGGGCTTAAGCTTAAAACTTGAAGGTGATGACAAGGGCCAACAAAGAGCTCCTCGTCGACCAGCACCTGAAGTACAAAAAGCTGAGAAAAAAGCTGAATCAACTCAAAAACCTAAATCTCAATTACAGCTTGAGCTTGAAAAGCACCTTAATGAAAAGAAAGGTTCCTAAATGACCGAAAGAACTTTGGCCATTATCAAGCCAGATGCTGTTAAAAAAGGTTACACGGCTAAGATTACGGACATCATCAAAAATCATGGCTTTAAAATTGTGCGCACGAGCAATATGCATCTGACACAACAACAAGCTGAGAAGTTTTATGAAGTGCATAAAGCACGTCCGTTTTTCGGTGAACTTGTAGACTTTATGACATCAGGACCCGTTGTTGTTATGGCGCTTGAAAAACCACACGCTGTAGCTGAATGGCGCAAACTGATGGGTGATACTAACCCAGCAAAAGCTGAAGCGGGAACTATTAGAAAACAGTTCGGTTCAAACATCGGAGAAAATGCTACGCATGGTTCCGATGCTACTCAAACTGCACAACAAGAACTCAAGTTCTTTTTTCCCGATCTGAAATAAGTAATCTTTTACTTACGGGGCACCAAATTGGTGCCCCTCTTTTTTTTAAAGGATCGTATGAGAAAGTTTCGCGGTGAAAAATTATGGCGCGATAAGATAGTGGATATCATAGAAAAAAAAGGATCACGCATACATCTTAAACAACTTAACGATCAAGAATATGACCAAAAACTTCGTTTGAAATTACTAGAAGAAGCTGAAGAAGTGCATAAAGCTCAGACTAAAGCAGAGTTAATAATTGAGATTGCAGATGTTTTTGAAGTAATTGATGCATTAAGCACTTTTCATAACATTTCACTTTCAGAAGTACAAAATGCCAAAGAAAAAAAACGTATTGCATGCGGCGGTTTTTTTGAACGAAAGTATGTTACAATAGCCGAGCATCCTCAAGGGAGCCAGGCTGAAAAATATTGTTTACAACAGCCGTCTAAATATCCGGAAATTAAATCTGATGAACAAGAATAAGTTATTAATAATTACAGCATTACTTTTTCTTTCTTCATTTGCTCAAGCAATGGCCCCTCATATCATTATCATCCCTGGCACATGGGCAGTGAACTCTACCTGGCACCAACCCGGCGGGGATTTTTTTGATACGTTAACCAAAGCTTCTCAAAATAAGTGCTCCAAGATTCATACGTTCATCTGGTCGGGGAAAAATAATCATCAGCATCGGGTATCTGCAGCAGTTTCATTAGCTGATGTCATAGAAAAATTTAAAGAAGTTGTTGTAATCGCTCACAGCCATGGATGTAATGTCGGCAATCTTGCAAGCCAAGAACTTGCCAAGAGAAAATCTCAAGCAAAAATAAAAATATTTTATGCGTTAGGCAATCCAATTAACACTGATGAATATGCACCGGACATGTCCATAGTCGATTATTTTTATAACCTTTTTTCTTTTGGCGATGTTATTCAACCGGTATTTGGTGCATTTGAACGTATATATCCAAATCATGAACGGATTGCCAATGTAGCCATTACTGTTAATGGTAAAGATCCTTCACATTTTGGATTACATGATGTCGCAGTCGCTCGTTGGCTACCAGTGTTGCATGATCATTTAACACTCAACTTGAGCTTTCCTTTTAACTTTACCCATCCATGCATAGTTCATTTCACCCATGAACAACAACCACGTTATGAGCTGGACCATAATCGTCATCAAGCACTTGAACAAGACAAAAAATTCCAACGTGATTTCGCGCGAGCATTTGACCGTGGCGCACGAAAATATTTGCAGGATGATGATGAAGCCGAACAATAAAAAGATTCAAACCTTGGGTGTTTTTGATTCGGGCGTGGGTGGTCTTACCGTCTTGCAAGAACTTATTAAACTCCCTATTCCACGTTTTTTATATTTTGCTGATACAGCAAACTTACCTTACGGTGAAAAATCACGTGAACAGATAGAACAATTAACACTCCAAGCAGTTTCTTTTTTAGTTGCGTCGGGTGCCGATGCAATTGTACTTGCATGTCATACAGCATCGGCGAATGCATATGATTTTGTGCGTGCCCATTTCCCCAACTTGCCGCTTTTTGATGTGGTAAACCCAGTGGTTTTACACGCGCTAGAAAAAACTGTTAATAACAGAATTGGTATTATTGGAACTCAAGCAACTATTAAAAGTGCTATACACCAAGCCAAAATTGTCTCACATACGCCGCATGCTGTTGTGATCAACCAAGCATGTCCAAAGTTTGTACCACTCATCGAGGCACGGCTTACAAACCAAAAGGCACTACATCAAGCAATTGATGAATATCTAACACCGGTAATTCAACAAGATATTGATACATTGATTATCGGGTGCACTCATTACGAAATAATAAAAGAAGAAGTTCAACATAAAGTTGGTCATGATATTAATATTATTTCCGTACCATCTTTAATGGTTGAGCAACTCTTATTACAAACAGATCTTTCAATATGTGATAATCCATCAGTTCGTTATCATATCACCGGAAGCATTGACCAGTTTCAACAAAATGCTGCAACATTGCTTGATTGGAATATATCTGATGATCAATTAATGCATGTAACAAAAAAGAGCTTGGACTTTATTTCTGCACCGTTCTCTTGGTAGTCCAATTCATGTTTCCAGCTTGGCTATAATCTTCTATGTAATAGCCAAGCTTGTCTGAAGTTATTTTGATTAAATCAGAAGGATTTATTGATTGATTCTCAGCACGATAATGAATAGTTTCTGCAAAAGTTGCTTGAATATTGTAGCTCTTACCAAAAGGTATCTCTACTTTTGCTATTCTTTCTTTTGGTTTTAGAACAACATGCACAACACTCATATCAATCATTTCATCTTTATTTGGCATACGAGTGATATCAAGCTCAACCGTTTTATTTGTTTTATTTTGAAGTGCAATCGTTTTAATAGCAGGCCCATGGCTAGTTTTTAGTGTATTCCTAACCGCTTTGCCATCTATTGCACTTACAATCATAGCCAATGAAACAAACATAGATAATTTTAGAATCTTCATAGTTCTCCTTATGCCTTTGAGTTACAACAATAACGTAAATCAAAAAAGGAAATCTATGCAAGGATTAAGAGATTGGAGACTCGGTAGCTACCGGTGTTCTGCCAGATCTTTTGAGAAACTCATCAAGAATACCATTGATGAATTTGTAAGCATCGCGTTCTGCAAAACATTTAGCCAGTTCTATAGCTTCATTGATGATGATTTTAGGATCAGTATCAGTATTGATGAATTCCCAGAGAGCCATGCGTAAAATCAGCTTTGTACATACACCAATACGGTCAAAGCGCCAATTTGCAAGTAAGGGTTTGATATTGTCATCAAGAAGATTACGTTGGTCGATAATAGCTTGTGCTGTTTGAACAAGAGGACTTTGTGGGTCAATTTCAAGCTCGAAACCACGATTAAAATTATCAACTAATGATGCCAGAGAAACATCGTAATCATAAATTTCCATAGCATAAATAAGATGGAAGATTAATGACCGATCCTTGCGATATTCGTGCTGAAGATCGTTATCTTGTTGCTCTTGTGATTCGCATTCAGTCATGAGATCAGTTTCAGATGAGAAGCTCATAGGTTTATTTCTTCTTATCAGCACGCTCAATATATTTTGAGTCGCGTGTATCAACTTTGATAATATCTCCGGTATGTACAAATAAAGGCACTTGCAGAACAAGGCCTGTTTCAAGAGTTGCAGGTTTTGTTGCTGCGCCTTGTGCAGTGTCGCCACGAACTCCAGGAGGAGCATCGGTAACTTCCAACTCCATATGAAGAGGAGGTGTAACGGCGATAGGTCTTTCTTCAAAATAAAGAACAATGTATACAACTTGTTCTTTGAGGAAATTAAGAACTTCGTCTAATTGAGCTTTGGTGAGGGTAATTTCATCGTAATTTTTTTGATCAAGGAAATGGTAAGTATCACCATCGTTATAGAGATATGCCATTTCTTTGTATTCTAAATCAGGAGATGGGAATTTCTCACCAGATCTAAAAAGATCTTCGTGAATAAGACCGGTGATCATATTTTTCATCTTAGTACGTACAAACGCACCGCCTTTGCCGGGTTTGACATGGTGATACTCCAGTACCATGTACGGCGCATCTTTGTAGAGGATTTTGATCCCTTTTTTAAAGTCAGATGTTGAAATCACGCATCACCTTTCGAATATGAGAAGAATTTTGGGTACCTTCTAGTATAAAAAACCCCATTAAAAAAGCAATTGCAGGCGATCAAGGAGCTTTCCTTTTACGTTTTAAAAAACTGAGGTACGCTTGATCTCTAAAAGAAAGGATCCCTTATGAACATATCATTTACCTATATCGGCATTGGCTTAGGTGTAGTAGTCATAGCAGCAGCATTTTTTTACTTCTTCAAATATAAAGGTGGCGGCCATGTAGGCCAGTTTCATGGCAACATTTATGAAATCGCTCGTAAAAATTCGAATTTTAGAACTGTTGTTGATACTGGAAAACAAGCACAAGTCGTTGTCATGTCTATTCCTGAAGGTGGCGAAATAGGCATGGAAACCCATAAAACTATCGATCAAACTCTTATTTTCATGGAAGGAACTGGCAAAGGTATTTTAAACGGTAAATCATTTGAAGTTAAAGCCAATGATCTTGTATTTGTACCTGCCGGCACTCAGCACAACTTTGTAAATACTGGTCATGAACCACTTAAATTGTTCACCATTTACGCTCCCCCAGCGCATCGTCCTACTACGGTACACAAAACTAAAGCAGATGCTGATAAAGATACAACTGATACATATGAAACTGAAGAAAAAGAAGAAGTTAAAAGTTAATTAAACAGAGGGTGTAATGGTTTTGGAAAAACAAGATCCCCATATTTTTACTATTTTAAAGCATGAAGCTGAACGCCAAAAAACAACAATAAATCTCATCGCTTCTGAAAATTACACCAGCCCTGCCGTACTTGAAGCTACTTCATCACTGATGACCAATAAATATGCTGAAGGTTATCCGGGCAAGCGCTATTACGCTGGCTGCGAATTTGTCGACAAAGCTGAGCAGACAGCCATTGAACGCTGCAAGCAATTGTTTGGTGCAGAGCATGTTAACGTTCAACCTCATGCTGGTTCACAAGCAAATATGGCTGTTTATTTTGCAGCAATTAAGCCCGGAGACACTGTTATGGGCATGAGTCTTGCAGAAGGTGGACATCTAACTCACGGGCATGCGGTTAACTTTTCAGGCATTTTTTACAAATCGGTTTCCTATACCGTCGATAAAGAAACAGAACTGCTCAATTATGATGAGATTCAAAAACTAGCAGAAAAACATAAACCGAAACTGATTATCGCCGGAGCAAGTGCTTATTCACGCACTATAGACTTTGAACGCTTTGCGACTATTGCACGCAGCGTCGGCGCTTTATTTCTTGCCGACATTGCCCATATTGCTGGTCTAGTTGCCACCAAGCTTCATCCTACACCTATTGGTCATGCAGATTTTGTGTCATCTACGACCCACAAAACATTGCGCGGGCCCCGTGGCGGTTTGGTCATGTGTAAAAAAGATTATGCCCAAGCCTTAGATAAGGCTATTATGCCGGGCACTCAAGGTGGTCCTTTTATGATGATGATAGCTGCCAAAGCAGTAGCATTTCATGAAGCTCTGACTCCTGAGTTTACAACCTATCAAGAACAAGTTATTTCTAATGCTGCAGTGATGGCTCAAGCATTTATCGACAAAGTATACAGATGTGTCGCTGGTGGCACAGATAACCACCTGTTTATTTTGGATTTAAGGTCTAAAAATGTTACAGGACGAGAAGCTGAATCAGCTTTGGAAGCCGCAGGCATAACGGTAAGCAGAAGTTGCATACCTTTTGACCCTCAAGCTCCATGGATTACTAGCGGCATCCGCCTGGGCACACCTGCCATTACGTCTCGCAGTATAGAAGAAGAACAGGCATTAGAGATTGTAGAGTTTGTTGATGAAGTTATCAGGCATCCAAAGGACGCTGAAGTCCACAAAAAAGTACGAGAAAAGGTTAAAGAGCTGTGCGCTCGCTATCCTATTTATAAAGATAGGCAAATTTAAACAAACAAAAACCCCGCACTTTAACATGCGGGGTTTTTTAATTCTAGACTAAATAAGGCTTAGTAGTTGCCATATCCGCCACGGTCAGATGATCCGCCGCGATCGCCACGGTCTCCACCACGGCTGCCACCAAATCCGCTACCGCTGCTACGGCTGAAGCCGCCGCCACGATTGCCACCACCACGGTTGTAGCCACCACGAGAATTCATAGGGCGTTGTTGAGGTGGACGAGCTTCGTTAACTTTAAGACGATTACCTTCAAATTCAGTACCGTCTAATTGTTTGATTGCGTTTTGAGCTTCGTCTTGGTTATCCATATCAACAAAACCAAATCCTTTTGGATCTCCACTGAATTTGTCTTTGATGATGCGGCAAGATTTTACTTGACCAAAAGCTTCAAATAATTGTTTTAGGCCTTCTTCGGTCACTTGGCGTGATAAATTTCCAACGTATATATTCATAATTCACTTCGAAAAGTTACGATTAATTAAGATTTACAAAACATAGATGATGAACACGTAGCCGTGTATTTAAATATTAGCGATAGACAAACCTTTCTGATTAGAAAATGAGAACATACATTGTTCAACTTGATTAACCAGTCTAATCTAAACCCTGCTTTTTGTACACTGCCCTACCCAAACATGAGGGAAATACCCTACCATCAGCACTTTTAACCCCAAAACCGCTCTCAATTGGCTCACTTTCTTTATCCCCAATCTTAGGATATGCTCCTCGTGTTCTGATTTAGGAGAGAAAATGGTGAAAAAGCTAGTCCTTTTTGTATGCCTACTAACCCTGCAAAGCCATGCCCATGAGTTTAAAATCACCTATGTGACCATGGCCATCAACTTAGGCAGAAAAGACCATATATGGGCATTTAGGGAAGAAGGCAAAAATTATAGTTTCGAAACAGATTACTTGAGTAATATCATAACAATTCTCAGGCTTAAATGGCCTATTGTTATCTATATTCAGAAAAAGTATGTTCACCATATCAAACCTTATCTGCATGAGCATGCCACAATTAAGCTTTTTGAACCTCAAGACCTTGAACGAGCCATTTATTTCCCCGCAATACAAAAGACTATGGTTAAAAAACGCCTTATCGGCATCACTGCTAAAGGCTTTTTTGGAAGCCGTTATTACCGCCCTTTGGTAATGAAAAAGATGGATATGCTCATGGAAACTGCCCTTAAGAACCCGTTTAATACCCCCTATTTTGTATGGATTGATTCTAACCGCTGGGTTCTAGAATATAAGGTGGAACAGCATTCAGCATTGGTACCGGAAGTTGAGCAAGACACTTTTATTATGCATTATACAAATCTTGACCCTGCACAGGATGATGTATGGGGGATGCGCCGAACTATACATGATAGGTATTGTGGTATGCCTTGCACCAAAGTAATCAATGCACGCATATTAGGCGGTTCATTACCTGCCATTACACAGGCATACGCACTTTATAATTATTTTATGAACCTCACTCTTTCTCATCTGCATTTAGGCACTGAAGAAAACTTACTCACCTATTGTCTTTACGCACAACCCAATTATTTTAACTTAAAAGAATATTTATATTTTAATCGCATTCTGGGATATCAAGGAACTTAAACAAAAAAGGACCATATACATGTCATTGCCAATCATGAGCTCTCGCTACGATCATCTCAAATTACTGTTAGACGGATACAATAGAACTGGCGTAGATCTTATTGAGTATAATGGATCAGACTTTGCTCCTATGTTTGTTTCTGACGATATCGGCATTTACTGCCTAATTCCTAAAATTGCCTATTACTTTGATATAAGCATCGATCAAGCAATTCCTCTTTTTTTCAATGGAATAACGTACGGTGCCCTTATAATAGGTTTAGTAGGTTTGTGGTGCACATACCGTTCTTTGATACCACGAGTTATAAGTTGTATAGGACTTATCGCTCTTACACTTTTTGCTTGCAGAGAAAGTATAGATGTATACCGTGCTTACTATGCCATAGCAGTAGCTGTTATTCCTTGGTGCATCTATTATGCACAGAAAAGAACTGTTACCTATTCCTGGCTCTGCTTCTCTTTTTCTGCTGGCATTGCCATTAGTTTCGCACATTTTATTCGTGCGCATTCAGGCACAGCCATATT
>CAZJQM010000006.1:0-14274 GCA_964548355.1 uncultured Pseudomonadota bacterium | reverse complement strand
AATGGCAAAATCAATTCTTTACAATATGCCCCTTTAGGAAATTGCATATTCAGCAAAGCATTGCGTACTGACATATCAAAAGCCAATACTTGGGAAGATTCTATAACTTTCATATCTTTAATTTTACCATCCCAATCAATGAGTACCGATACTTTACAGCATCGCCCACCACTCAACCCAACCGGCGGCTGCCATGTTTGTTCAAGTGAGGATCGTATTGTTTCATTTAATTCAAGTGCATCGAGTTCTTGTTGACCAGCATACATAACATTTTCAGTAACTGGCACTTCTGGATTATACGATTGTGGCTTTTGTTCTACAACAGTTTCTTTTGCAGATTCAGGCTCTTTTTTTGCAAGAATTGGTTTTTCAGGTTCTTTCTTTTTAACCGGCTCTTGTTTTGTTTTCTGTTTTTCTTTTTTCTTCTGTGCAGCTTTCTGAGCTAGTTTACTATTTTTAGAACCACCAGTTGCTATCGTCGTTTTGCTTGTTCTTTTTAATGACACTTCATCATGTTGAATTTGAGCCTGAGATGAAGTATGAGCTGAAACAACCATAGAATGTTGCCCCGCTGATTTACAAAATGGTAACACAACCACATGCAACGGTTTACTTGTTAGATCAATGGTATGCGTAAACTCAGTAGGATGGTAGATAAACAAACTTACAAACAGCAAAAGTCCATGAACCCCAAAAGAGATCAATAATAGTTTGGAGAGAAAAATATATTTTCTATGAACGCGGCGCCATAGCCAAAGCAACATACTTGACGTCCCCAACATATTTTATTTGATCGACAACTTCTATTACTTTGCCGTAATTGACTCCGCGATCTCCCTTAACAAATACTGTTTTATCTTTTCCTGATGTCTTTTTAAGAACATCTAAGAGCTCATTCATACTCAATGCTTTGGCATTTTCTTTGTCACCAAAATAAACTTTGCCTTCTTTATCAATAGAGACGACTAAATCTTGATTTGGTTCTTTGACTTCTTTTGATTTACCTTCAGGCAAATCTACTTGAATACCATGCTTCATAATAGGAGCAGTAACCATAAAGACCACTAATAAAACTAATGCCGTATCAATTAACGGCGTTAGGTTTACTTCGGGCATTATAATTGAATGCTGTCCCCTTTTACTTCTTCTGCCCATGGTTTAACTCCTTTATTAACGAATAATTTTTTAAATAAAAGACTTTGAAGATCTGCAAATGAACTCAGCTGCGCTTCTATCTTTTTAATTTTTACGCTCAAATAATGGAACATAACGTATGCAGGAATAGCAACCATTAACCCTGCTAGTGTTGTGATAAGCGCTTCTGCAATACCTGGTGCAACAGTTGCTATATCAGCTGCTTGCTTTTCACCAATGCGCACGAATGCATGTACTAATCCCCACACAGTTCCAAATAAGCCAATTAAAGTGGCAACACCAGCAGATGAATATAGAACCGGCATATACATTTCTTCTTGCTCAACGATTTCATCATACGTTTGATCAACATGCTGCTCAACAAGTTCCCATTCATGTTCAGTTAATGTTGATTTTGAATGCGCAAGCATGCTTTTAATAAATCCAAGCGTTGAATTGAAGAAATAACCGGGCACAGTTTTTACAAGACGCGTTGCAATCAAATTTAAATCATTAAGACTGTGGTGGCCTTTGACAGCACGTAATGCTTCTTTGAGGTGGCGCTGTTTAACACGAACTAAAATGAGTTTATATAAAAATACAGTCCAACAAACAATAGACATGCCAAGTAATAGTAGAAGCACTAACTTACTGACAGCATCTGAAATGACAATCAGCTGCCATAAAGAGTTTCCTAACAAAAATTTAAGCATACTCACCTTTCAATCAAGTTTTGAGATACCAAGCTATTGGTAAAAAGTTTAACAACACCCGCTTTTTTTTGCACCTAATTCTTAAAATGCTCATAAATATACTGCACTTCTCCTATAAAGTATTTAAATCCATGGGCTAACTATGTATTCTAAAAAAAAGGAGCATGTGTATGAAGTTAAGTAGGAGAAAAGAGGACTACTTATGAGGCGATCGCGCTTGCTAGTAATCGTGGCAGGATGCACGATAGTGCTCTCTATGCCACCGTTATATGCAGAACTACAAGGACAAGAGCAATATCAAGATGATTCTGATGAAACTATTATTGATAGAGCTTTACATGTATGTAAAGTTGCACTTGTACACATGATTGAAAGCAATACATTCTTACGTGAAAATAAAGTACAAAGCATAAGTATCATCGCATTTTGTGCTTATATCATAAAAATGTTGCGAGATATTCATAAAGAAGAAAATAGAAAACCTATAAGAAATTTTCCTTTGCAGAATGTCTCCCAACCTTCTGAACCCGCCACTAAAGAAAAAGTTGGATTGGCCACTTTACCGTCACTGGCCAGTTCTTTTGATCAACCTTTATTAAATACTACTTCAAAAGATTTTGTTTTCAAACCAATTCCGATCAAAAAGAAAGCAGCTAAAAGATATTCTTGGATTTATCAATTGCAAGTTGCTGCTCAAGAAACATTCACATGTGGTTTTCATGCAGTTAAAAATCTCTTTGGCCTTTTAAAGATTGCTCACAATCCTTCATCTTTACCAGAGGTAGTACAGTCACTACAAGATCAATATCTTGTTGAAAGCTTCATAGAATACAGCAAACAAAGGTTAATCGCTGCACGCAGAAAAGAAGTAAAAGAAGCTTATTTAGGATCATTTGCATCCCATCCAGAATATTTAAAAATATGCGAAGAACAATATAACGATAAGGCTTGGATACATCCTAATCAATTAACACCAGAACAGCGCGCCCGCATTTATAAGGCTGTATTAATATCTCATCCAGAATATTTAAAGATATGCAAAGAAATATATGGCGATGATGTTTTAATTCATCCTGACAGATTAACAGAAGAACAACTGAGTCGAATTAATAAAGCAGATCCTATACTACCGACATTTGAACAATTTAAAGCGACCCTCATGACATCGGCTGAAGTAGCTCAAGAACTCGAAACTGAACTTACTAATGACCAGATAGAGTTGCTTATAAATGCATCAAAAGATTTCTATGCAGATCTTCCTCCTCACAATAGATATATATGCTCAACTATCAAAGAACTGAAGGAAAAACTTAAGACAATTAATAATAACACAGATGGCTTATTTGGATTTGTGGTTATGGATGAGGGCCAACATTGGATGGCTGTAGTAGTCAAAATAGAAAAAGATAAACATATACAGTTAACACGATCTTCATATCTTATTGCAGATTCACTTTCCAGCAGATATCCTGAGCTTGTCGCAGCAAATGAAGAAACTATTAATAATCCAAGACTAGAACACCCCATCGTAGAATGCATCATTGCAGTATTAGAACCAGCATCTCTAAAAAAATATCATAAATCTGCAGAAGATGTGCAACTTTTAGCAACACCAAGCCCACGCTCTCTTCAACGCCATAAATCAGAGCCATCTATTAAAAAACCATTGACTTCAATTCCTGAAGGCAAAGAGGAAGCCTAAAGAACTCTTTTTTTTAATTCTTCTTTATTGTGAATACCTTCTTCAAGTTGGATGGCATATGCTTTCTTTAACAGCTCACCCATTTTAGGTCCTGGTTGCATATGAGGCATAAGGTCTCGCCCTTTGAGCACTGGTTCTTCAGCTTGCGTAAGTACCTGTGCTTTTTTACTCATTGCTAAAAATTGTTCAACTTCTTTAACTTTTTTTGTACGCACAGGCTTACCTATTCGAACTCGACCTAATCTGTCCGCTCGTGCTACGAGTGCTAGTTCTTGCATAGTAACGTCAGGTGATAATTTTTGTGCTAAACGTTTATACGCTGCAAGCGAGGCATCTGAATCTGTTAATTGAAATGGCATCATATGATGATCAACCAATTTTATCACAGCATCGATGAGTTCTTTGTTCTTCGTGATTCGTGATAATAACTTTTTAGTTAATGAAGCACCCACTTGTGCATGGCCATGACTTCTTAACTTCCCTTTTATTTTTTTTGTCGTAGTTGCTTTGCCTAAATCATGGCAAAGTACCGCATACATCACTAACAATTTTTCATATTCATTATGATAATCAAGATGCGCAGCTGCATCTAATGATTGCATGGTATGCTCAAACACATCACCTTCAGGGTGCCATTGCGGATTTTGTTTAACACCAATAAGCTCTGCTAATTCCGGCAAAACATCTTTTAAACGTTTAATTGATTGTAGCCAGCGCAACCCCAATGATGGGCGATCAGATAACAGAAATAACTTTTTAAATTCTTGCTCTATACGCTCAACTGATACACCTTTGAGATTCATTTTTTTACACAGAGCATTTAATGCACGATCAGGCTGCATTTCAAGTCGGCCAATAAATTGCATCACTCTAAAAAAGCGTAGCGGATCTTCCACAAACTTTTCTTTGTCAGGCGCATGCAATATGTTATTGCGCAAATCCTTTAAACCATTGAATGGATCAACCAACTCATACGTAATAAGATTAATACCCATAGCATTGATGGTAAGATCTCGGCGTCTAAATGCTTGTTCATAACGCATCATGGGATCAACAACAACTTGAGGTTTGCGCCCAGTACTATCAGCACGTGGAATAGACCAGTCAATATCAAGTCCATGCAAGCGGAAAACACCGTATGCTTTGCCAACTAAACTTACGTTGCCGAATTTTTTTAAAATTTTTTCTAATATCGGTAAAGGTAACTTATGAACTTCGATATCAAGATCATGAATTGGTTTGTTTAATAATGCATCTCTGACAGCTCCACCAACTAATAACGGAATACCACCAGCTTTATCTATAGCAGTGATTATCAATGAAACATTTTTGTGCCGCGCAAGAGCTTCTTGCACTATTTTTTGTACTTTTTTGCTGAGCTTTGTAAACTTCATTCACTTAATTTTTGTGTTAAGGGAGTTTTAACATGCCATTGAACATTTATTTTTATTTCTTACTTTGCACAATATCATCACATGCTTCTGCAAAGTACCTTATCGATGATATCGTCTCATACGTTATACCACAAAAGCAAGAACAGGCGACTACTCATGAATATAAGTTTGATAAGGATGGAACTTTAAAAATTAATAATTCTCAAGGTGAGATTAATTTAAAAACATGGAATCAAGATCAAATATTAATCGAAACGATTAAAAAAGGTTATGAAAAAGAGATAGATGAAATCTCATCTGACATCTATCTTTCCCAGGAACTTATTTCCATCACCACCAAGCAACCTACAAAAAATAATGCTTCCATTTCTTACAACATTATTATGCCACGAGGCGCTTCTGTTTCTATTAAAACCAACTATGGAACAACTAAAATTAATAATCTTCAGGGCAGCATCCACGTAGAAACAAATCAAGGCCCCATTATGATCAATGATTCGAATAATAAAGTGTATGCACGCACACTCAATGGGGACATTCTACTCAAAGCACAAAAACTACCACGTAATGATAGCCATATTATTTTAGAAACACTCAAAGGTGATATCTCTGCACATTTTTCAACTGACATTCATGGCAAGATTCACGCAAAAACATCTCGTGGCAAAATATTGAGTGATATTGATATCACACTTAATCCCTGCACAACAAAGCTTAATGAAAATTTTTGGAAATCAATCAAAAAAGAAATTCTTGGAACAATCGGCAAAGGCGGCCCCCAAATTAAAATGTTCACCGAAAACGGCCACGTTGCGATATATGAGTATTAGTAACTGGTGGAGTTGGCCGGGATCGAACCGGCGACCTCATGAATGCCATCCATGCGCTCTACCAACTGAGCTACAACCCCACAAAAACAATTTTTAAATTTTTAAGATTCAAGATATGATTGAAGAATTCTAAAGAAATCATTTGAAAAAGGCAAAAGGTTCACTATGGTTTTTCGTTATCAGTCAGTTGTTTTGAGTTTTCTATCTATATGCATAACAACAGTTTTGTTCTCTGCCCAAGTGCGTGTTACAAATAAAGAATCATCTCACGGACATATGAGATTTATAATCGATATTCATCTTAAAGAGGGTGAATATCTGTTTCGTGATTCTGTTCATTTTTCTACTGATCATCCAGATACTGAAGTTTCGATAACTAAATCACCAGAATATGAAGATCAGTACATACAATCTTTACACACAACTAAGCAAGTTTATACAACCAACAATCCTCAATTTGATGTATCTGCTGAGAAACATTCCGGTCAACCTATAATAAATGCTCATGTACATATGACCTATATGACATCTGCTCATAGAAAACCTCAAGAACTCACTATTCCTATAGTGTTTGAGCAACAATCATCTGACACAAAGAAGCCCCACACACCACTACAAGAAAAAAAATCCAACATTTCTTCATTTGCAACTCGATCTGTTCAAGCTATTTCTTCATGGTCGCGGTATGTCGAAAACGTTATCCAAACAACTGAAATATGGTGGGTTAGATTCTTGCTCATCATCTTGCTCGGATTGCTCATGAGCTTTACGCCGTGCATTTATCCTATGATTCCTATAACCATCGGCATCATGCAAGGTCAAGGCGAAAGAAAATTATTTACTAATTTTATGCATGCGTGTGCTTATTCACTCGGCATTGCATTTACCTTTGCATTAATGGGATTACTTGCTGTTATGACCGGCATGGTTTTTGGTAGCTTATTAACTTCACCTATTGTTGTTCTACTCATCGTTGCCATGCTGACCTATCTTGCTGGATCAATGTTTGGTTTTTATGAAATGTACATTCCTACTTTCTTACAAACAGGTTCATCGCGCAAACATCATGGATCTATTGGCTCATCATTTCTTTTTGGCGCATTAAGCGGAACTGTTGCTTCACCCTGCCTTTCCCCTGGCCTTGCACTGGTGCTTGGTATTGTAGCCGCACTGGGCAGCAAGTTATTAGGATTCTTGCTCTTGTTTGCATTTGGTATTGGATTAAGCATTCCATTAATGATCATCGGAACCTTTTCAGGATCACTAAGTGTGTTACCACGAGCTGGCTATTGGATGATCGAAGTTAAAAAATTATTTGGCTTCTTATTGTTAGGTATGTGCTTTTATTATTTAAAAAATATTCTCCCATTTAATATCTTGCTATGGATCATTTCATTATTCTGCGCAGTTTCAGGCGTTTTTTATTTGTATACCATTGGCGCACATGACACTAAGTTCTGGAAACGTACAAAAAATCTTTTAGGTATGCTGTTCATTATTGCTTCAGTGTTATTAGCTATCCAGGCATATCAACATTCATTCCAAATGCCGGAAGAACATGATACGTTCTGGTCTACTGATTATGAAGTTGCAGTTCAAACAAGTGCCAAAGATAATAAATTCTTATTCATTGATTTCTGGGCACCTTCATGTTCTATCTGCACAGCAATAGAAAAAATACATTTTAAAGATCCAAAAGTACGTGAAGCACTACTGGCATTTATCCCAGTTAAACTTGAGCTTGTCATGTCTGATCCAACTATTGCTCGTTTAAAAGAAGAATTTAACATTATGGGATTACCAGCAATAATTCTGTATAATCCAGCGAACAAAAAGATTGTGAAACGCTGGGGATCAGAACTGTATCAAACGGATAAAGAAACGTTTATAAGTGAGTTGAAGCAGTTGTCTGCGTAACTATTGATAACCAGTTGATTATTAATTTAACCGCAAGTATTACGCACCTTTGTAAGAATCACCATTTCTGATGTTCTTGATTCGCTTTTTCTTTTCTTCATGGATCTTTTTATACGCCATATCGCAAGCGCGATCGATCAATTGAAAAACATGAAGGCCTTCTTCTTTGTAAACAATATTCAGAGAAGGAGTTTTGATAAGAAGCTCAACTTGATGATGAGCATGAGGACGTCCTGGTTCTACAATAAGATCAAGATAAATAGGAGATTTTTCTCCATTAAGAGCTTGAATAATTCGTTCGAGTGCATCATGTGCATAGTTTTCAACATCTGGAACATGGTCCATATGACGCATAGTAACTCGTTTATGCATACATCCCCGCCTTCATAAGGTTATTTTCACATTTTATGATTGCTATCATTCTATTATTTTAAGAAAAAAAAACAAACTCAATCAGCTTTACGCACAACAAACTGTATAGGAACACCTTTAAGTTCATAGGTATCACGCATCACATTTTCAAAAAACGCCTGTTGGCTCGGCCCAAACCATGTCGGTTCATTTACCCAAATAGCAATGGTGATAGGAGCAGTTTTAATTTGTTTTGCTTTATACAATCGCAAGAGATTGCCTGAGCTGTAATGGGGCTTATCAATATGCGCTTGCTTGAATAATGAGTTTATTTCTTCATCAGAAAACTGCTGAGAATATGCTTTCCAAACCTGTTCTACGGCTGGCAAAATCTTTTGTACGTTTCTGGTATTTTTTGCAGAAATATTAATGATTAATAATTTTTTAAGAAATGTTTCATATCGTTCTAAATCAAAATCCAACTCTTTGCGCAGTTGTTCATTCATAAGATCATGCTTATTTAAAAGCAGAATAAGACCTTTAAGTTGATCTTCAAATGCATAATGGGCTAGCTTGAGTTCCTGATCTGCAAGCTTTGCTTCACTTGAATCAACCATCAATAATACAATGTCAGCATCCCTAACTGCACGAAACGCACTTTTAACCATTAACGATTCTAATTCTTCAGTAACTCCACGTTGGCGACGAACCCCGGGAGTATCGATAAGCTCAAGCGTTTCTTTGTTAAATTCTATTGATTCATAAATAGCTTCACGAGTTGTTCCTGGCACATCACTCACAATTGAACGTTGTTCTTGTAACAATACATTCATGAGTGACGATTTACCAACATTAGGTTTTCCTAATATCACAACTTTAAATCGTGGTTTTTCTTCAACAATCCCTTCAGGGGCTTCTGCTAGTTTTTCAACAACAGTATCAAGCAGTTCTTGCACGCCAGTACCATGTTGAGCAGAAATAGCTATTATCGGCTTAAAGCCTAAGCGGTCAAATTCATGGATATTTTCTTGTGCCAATTTACGATCCATTTTGTTAATTGCAAGAACTACAGGTTTTCCTGATTTATGAATTGCTTTAGCAATCTGTAGATCCTCCTGTAGCAAACCGGCAGAACCATCAACCACAAAAACAATAAGCTGTGATGATTCAAAAAGTTCGAGTGCACTTAAACGTATTTTTTCTTGAATTGGGTCGTTGCTCTTTTTAAAGCTCAAACCAGCACTGTCAACAAGCTCAAATTGTTCACCTTTCCACCCTACTATATCTTTAATATAGTCACGGGTTACACCTTCTTGCTCGAAGGTTAAGCTTTTAACTGAGGTTGATAAACGATTAAATAATGTTGATTTTCCAATATTGGTTCTACCAACAATGATGACTCTACGAATATTAGACATGTGATGCGTCCCCTAATAACTGAACAGTACCAGGAAAATATTTTAAGAGCACGTTGGCTGTTTTCCATTTTTCGTCTGATACATCAAAAAGTATAATTTTTTCTTTGGGTTTATGCTTCTGGAAGTTCTGACGTTCAGAAGGCATAAATGATTTCTTTTTTTCAGGAGCTGCTTGCGTAGCAACAGGCGGTTTTATCTGAACTGGTGTTACTTTTGCAACTGTAACGGCAGCTATATCTGGCTTAATTGATTCTTTAAAAGAGTAAATAAGTTCTGCTTGTGCACCAAAAACATTTTTTATCACAGGTTTCCAAAGCTGCTTGGTATCGTTTAACCAATCTTGGAAAAAAATAAGCTTGTCTGAAAAGCCAAGTGATACAGTATTTTTTTGGCTATCAAATCCTTCAAAAATCCCTTGTGCAAAAATTGATTGCAATAATGGATCATTGAGTGCTTGAAGTTGGTTAAGCAATGTCTGCCATTCTTGTGGTTGTGCAGCCGTTGGTTGAGAAACCTCTGGTTCTGCTTTTATCGGTTCTATTGGCGGCGCTGCTTGCTTG
Source organism: uncultured Pseudomonadota bacterium (assembly GCA_964548355.1). Taxonomy (GTDB): domain Bacteria; phylum Babelota; class Babeliae; order Babelales; family JABCYS01; genus CAZJQM01. The sequence goes on along the minus strand of CAZJQM010000006.1, from coordinate 4,255 downwards.
TGCAGCTCGACATTCTCTGAAACAGCTTTATGAACAGGGTTATTCAATGGGCTTTTTTTTTCCGATGTATTTTTAGGAGGAAATGGCACATTCGAATTCTTGTTGCCTTCTTCACCTTGAGAACTCAAGCTCAATAACAACATTTCTAAAAACAGATGCTTTTTAGTTGTTTTAGCAAATACTAACTCTTGGCTACACAGAGCTTCAAGCATTGCGCTTAATCGGCGTGCTGAAACGTGTGTTATTACGGAAGATAATTTATGTGTATCTGATTCAGCTTCACGGTGAATTCCATGCTTAAGCCATAACGCAGAGCGTAAGAATTCCACAAGCGCATGATAGATCTGTTCTGCAGCATATGTTTCAAATTTAAGATCAGCAAGCAATGCTATGATATCCTGTGCTTGCTTGTTAATAACCGTATCGCACAATGCATGCAATTGTTCATCTGTTAATTGCCCGAGAGCTTGTAATACATTTTTCTTGCTAATGATAGGGGCAGAAAAACGAACTTGCTCTAACAAGTTCAAAGCATCACGCGCAGAACCTTCTGATTCCTTAACAATGACGCTTAAGCCTTCTTCTTCAAACTCAATGCCTTCTGCTTGGCATACTGACACAAGATGATTTTTAAGATGTTGGCTATTAATCGGGGTAAAGAACAATTGAAAGCAACGAGATTTAACTGTTTCAATAATTTTTTGTGAATCGGTTGTTGCTAAAATAAAGAGCACACTCATCGGCGGTTCTTCTAAAATTTTAAGAAAAGCATTGAAGGCTGCCTTACTTAACATATGAGCTTCGTCGATCAGGTAAATCTTCTTGCGTCCCATAAGTGGAAGTAACGTACACGCTTCGATAATTTGTCGAACATTATCAACACCGGTATGGGAAGCTGCATCGATTTCGATAAAATCAGGATGCTTACCAGCCAACATAGAAACACATGAATCACATGTGCCGCAAGGCAACACTTCACTTTTAGGTGACTTTTGAAATGCAGAAAGTACTGCACAGTTCACTGCAGCTGCAAATACACGTGCTGTGGTCGTTTTACCACAGCCACGTTGCCCTGAAAATAGATAAACAGGGAAGTACTGATTGAGATATAAACTATTTTTGAGCATACGCACAGAAAGCTCTTGTCCAACAATTGTATCAAAATTTTTGGACCGCCATTTACGAGCAAGATTGAGCTGTGTTTGATTCATAGTGCATATACTCAAACGTTAGAATTAACAATAGCTCTAAGTGTATCAGGTTATACAACAAGTGGAACCAAGGAGTGTATTATCCCTGGTTCCTTGAAAATATTAGTGACTTCCTGAACCTTTTGGCATCCACATACCAAACTTAGCCATACTAGATGGATCAATATTACAAACTTGATACTTGATTGCTTGAAGTAAAACATTCATCTTGCTAATGCTAAGTGCATCTTTGAATTGTTTATTTACACGATTGAGAGCAGCAATCTTAAGCCTCTCTTGCACAGATGAACCTTCCATTGCTTTCAGAAAAATGATTTCTAAAAGTTCAAGGGGAAGTTGTCCTAAAAAGCCTTGTTGGGCGCCCTGAGCAACATTAACAACCTGATTATCCATACTCTGGATGCTCGGGAAGCACACTATACATGCCATAACAAGCACTATTTTGTTTTTTTTCATAAATATACCTTGAACGTGGTTTCACACACGCCTAAAAAAATTAAATAACAATAAAAAACGAATTAAAAAATGGGATATTAGAGAGAATGGGAATGATGATGGACAGAGTGAGGGCAGGTAGAGATGGTTGGAATGATTGGTAATAAAGCAGCTCTTATAGATAACTGAGCCATAAAGCCTCCGCTGTTTATAGGATTAAATTGGTATATAGGTTATAGCAGCGGTTTATAGAGTCAAATGCCCTCAATTGCTTTAAAAACTTTACGTTCTTCAAGTAATTGATCGATCACCCGAGGATCAAGAGTCTTTGGTTTGCTTGATAATAATCCTGGTGTAGCGATTGCACGTTCCCGCCATGAAGTATCCTTAAATGCTTCCTCTGGCGAAACTATATTCCATCCAGAATCTTTGATCATTGCTAGAATATCACCAAGATATAATGCATTAAGCTCATTAGCATGCAAAAGAAGTATATGAGTAATGTTCATTTCATGCTGTTTATAAAGATCTATATAGTAAGAACACCATTCATGCACTAAATGTAGATATAGCTCTTTAAGCACTTCATAGTTGATAGGCATTCCCCCTTTAATTGCTTGAAACATTCTGGCATTAACATGCCAATCAAAGGTGTTGATGGTTATCGGTGCTTCTTGATAACCAAGTTTTGCTAAAATCTGTAATGCTTGTGCGCGTTTTTCTTGCGAACCTCCTAAAGATACTATATTACCTGCATCCAAAGCCGGGAATCGGTACCAGCATCTTTTGTTATAATAAGGTTCTAATAACATATCCATGTCGTTAACTTCTTGCTCAAAATCTTCTAGCGACTGTGAACTTAATTTACTGTGAGTCATCGAATGGTTTGCCAGGAAATGACCGTATTGGCTGAGCAAAGCAAGATATCGTTCAGAATCTTCAACTTCTTTACAATGAGCTCCAAGACAAAAAAAAGCTGCTTGGCATTTGTGCTGGGCACAGGCGGCAATATATCTGTGGGTTTTTTCTTCCGGTGAACAAACGAGATCTGAAGGACAAGGAAAATCATCGATGGTAACTGCTATATCAACAGATTGCAGAAATGAGAAACTTAACATGAGTGCAATAAGAAGATGCTTCATCGTAAAACTCCTTTTTCGAAATAAGAGGGGAAACTGATACAAGCCTGTAATGCCCCTGCTGCTTCCTCTCGGACCTGACAGTTTATGCATAAGTACTTTATCAATTTCCCTTATTTGTGAAAGCTTTAAAAATTTTTTATTTTAAAACTTTCTTTCTTTTTAATTCTTCGATTGCCATTGGACAATCCTGAAAAATAATTCTTAAAATTGCTTGTTCAGTATCCTTTATATCTTTCTTAATTGAATTATTGCACCGATAGTCAAAGGCAATTGAATTAAGAAAATCAACTACTGCCATTGGAAAAACAGTTCTATTTGCCAGCTGCTGAATAAAATCTTTTTTTTCAAATATATACTCAAAAGCTACTAAACGCTTTTTTAATATCTCTTCAGAAGGCAATTTTACTTTTCCATGCCCTTCACTACTCATAGCCTGGACATTAAATATACTTAATACACATCCAATAACTAATAACTGCTTTTTCATAAGTATCTCCCGTTAAAAGGATGGGGCCGTGCCAGACGTAGCTCGCCGAGTCGGAAGACCCGGATAAGCGGAGACTGGTGGAGAGAGAGGGATTCGAACCCTCGATGCCCCTTTCGAGACATACACGATTTCCAATCGTGCTCTTTCGACCACTCAGACACCTCTCCAATGAACCAATTTATGGTTTACGAACTGGACGAGCTGCTGGTTTACGTGCGCCTTTTTTCTTACTATCAGAAGATTCTTCTTCTTCATCGAAGCCAGCAAGCTTAAGCTCTACAAGATTTGTTTCTTCTGTAGGAACAACTTCTTCAGCCGCTGCAGCTTTATCAGCTTTTTGTTGAGCTGCTACAGTTAGACCTTGTTGTGCTGCTTGACCTAGATAATCGATGATAAGTTCAACTGATTTTGGAGAATCATCGTTTGCAGGAATAACGTATGATACTAATGATGGATCACCATTGGTATCAACTAATGCAACGACAGGTATGCCCATGGCTGCTGCTTCTTTTAAAGCTGTTTGTTCTTTACGAACGTCAACAAGAACTACAGCGCCTACTGGCCAACGTAAAGTTCTAATACCACCTACGTTTTTATCAAGACGACCAGCGATTTTAGTAAAAGTACCTAATTCTTTTTTGGTATAAGAGAATTCAGCAGACTTTTTCAAAATATCTTCAAAGTGAAGAAGACGGGTAATCGATTTTCTAACTTGAGAGTTATTGGTTAATGTTCCACCAATCCAACGATAGGTAACAAATGGCATCTTAAGAGATTGGCCAACTTTACCAACTACGCCTTGTGCTGGCTTTTTAGTACCAACCCACAATATTTGCTTACCTTGGGCAGCAACTGATTGTAGAAATTGTGCTGCTTTTTCTATCTGACTAGCAGTTTTTGATACGTAGATAAGGTAGATGCCATTGCGTTGACCCTATATATCGGGAGCTATTTTAGGGTTCCAACGATAAGTTTGGTGG
>CAZJQM010000005.1:0-15324 GCA_964548355.1 uncultured Pseudomonadota bacterium | reverse complement strand
AATCGTTAGCGCGGTTTTATCGATCGTGGTATCAAAAATATTTATAACATCTTCGAATAAAAAATAGATCTGGAAGGTCTTCGCGTACTAATTTACGAATATGTGTTTGAACAATAGAAAAGCCAGACTCTCGTAACAACTTTTTCAACTGACGTTTGCTATAAACACGCACCAATGGTCGAGCATCACTATCAGTAAATTCTATTTCAGATATGCGCTCTTCAAGAGACATGGTTAAAAATCTTTTTTTAAAAATCCAATCAGCCAGGATCACCTGCAACCAATAAAAGATGGAATGTTTGTTATATACAATAATTAAAAACTCACCGCCGGGCTTTAATGATCTATGAATATTCAATAATGCTTGTTGTATATTGGGTACATGATGCAATACACCAAAGCTATAAACGAAATCATATTCTTGATCAAAACTCATTTTTTCAACATCAAACTCTCGCACATCAGGACTATAACCATAATAGCCCAGATGCTTTTTAACCAAGATGGGGTTTTCCGGCGTTATATCTATACCCGTATACAAAGCACCAGCTTTGCAAAACTGATATGCATCATAGCCAGCACCGCAGCCAATTTCTAAAACTTTTTTTGCTTTATATTTTTCAAAGTTAACGACCTCATCAAGCCATGGACATTCATATCCTGACCGCTTAGTCATCACTGATTCAAAAAATTCTCGTGATCCTTTTTCATGACCTCCACCATACGTGGTCCCTGCCGGAGATGCTCCCCAGACTTTTTTTGTATTCTCTTTAATGCGTTCAGATTGAGACATCATTGCTCCTTAGAAGAGAAATTGATAATAGTACGCACATGGTTATTCCAAGAATGTTGCTCAACAGCTTTGTGCCGAGCATTGGCACCCAAGGAATGTACCATCTCTTTTTTTTCATCAATTAAAAAAATTGCTGCTCGTATAAAACCCTCAATGTCTGTCGGTGCAACAAGCAATCCAAGAGCTTGTGCGTGCTGAACATCAATGATCTGAGAGGTAACTTTAATTGATGGATGCACAATTTCGGCAAGCTGCTCTAAATCGGATGCTATAACAGGACGGCCCATACTTAAATATTCAAACATTTTGGTAGGTGAACCAAAAAAGCGTGTGCCATCAGGGTTAGGTTGAGTCGGACACAAAAATGCATCACATGCTGCCAAATAATGTTTACCTACTTCTTGCGGAACAAGACCAGTAAATGTTGCATGATGGGCAATATCTTTTTTGTGTAAACTTTCTTGCAACTGTTTTTTTAACGGGCCATGGCCAATCAGCAAGAAATGAGCATTGGGTTTAACTGCTACAACTGCTGGTATCATCTGCTCAATAAGTTCAATCCCATGCCAATATGAAAATGTACCAATAAACCCAAAGACAAACTTATTTTCTATATCTAGCTCTTTGCGTATATGTGTACGCACATTTTCTAATGCATGAGGATTAAAAAGATCGGTATCCACACCATTGGGACATACCAGAATCTTATGCTGATCAACACCACGACCTATGAGTTCATCTTTCAAAGCTTGTGAAACAACAACAATATGTTGTGCATGCATAAGATTAAACTTTTCTACCCACATACATATACGCTTGAGCGTAAAGATAGTTTTGTCTGCCCATGTGGTAAACACCCACACTTCAGAACCATTGTATTCAAGAATAAGCGGAATCTTTTTCCATGAACTGATCATAATACCCACAGCATTGAGCAAGCTGTAGCGTTGATACACATAATCGATCTTTTGATTTTTAGTTACACTGCGTAGCTGAATAAGAAAGAAAAAATTAGAAAAAATATTTTCTAACCGCCAGCGCAAAGGATACAATTTCCAACGTAAGAAAAAGAAAATAGGATACGCCTTTAATTCTTTAAATTTTTTTAATTTGCATGCACGTAATAAAGTAGGCATAGCTGATGATGCAGCTATAACGTCATATCCTTGATTAATAAAGCCATTTACTACACCCAGTGTGTGTGCAACAGAACCGCCTGCCTTAATTTCTACAGGACAAACATCGGTACGCAGATAAAGGACTGTAGGATTATGTGATAGCGATGTTGGTGGTGTTGGAAAAAACAGATTTTTTATAAACATGCGAGCATCGTAATCAATAATATCAGCAAGCACGAGGCATATTGGCCAACTGAGCATAAGCATGCAATACCAATACCATGGTTGATCTAAAGAAATAAGCAGCTGCATAACACCTAAGTACATGCCAAAGCATAATGCTAGCCTTGCTGTATGCCTAACATTATAAATAACTGGTGAATATACAGATCTGCTTAATACATAACCCAATGCACAATAAAGAATCATAACAGCGCAATTGACTAACAATACTGCTGTTAAGTTATCAAAATAGCCAACATATAATACAGCCGATTGAATGAGTAACATACAAGAAACAAGTATAGGCGTGTATATTGTTTTTGCCGCAAGAACAAAACCTGACTGAAATACTTTTACCAACTCTAAAAAAACAACAAAAATAAAAAATGGCACAAGATAGGTGCACAAAAAATAATATTTAGCAGGGAATACACAACCAATAGCACAACGAGAAGTTACAATAATACCAAGACACATCGTAGTTAAAGCAGTACCAAGATACCCAATGAGTTTACCAATGAGCAGGTCGCCATTTTTTTCTTTTTGAGCATTAAATAAAACAATGGGCCAAGCATCCATAAGAGCTATAGCAACAAATTGAAAAATAGTTCCAAATCGCCATAGCAAAGCATAGGTACCTAATGCTTCATACCCTGCTGAGTGCTTAATAAAAAAACGATCAACAGTAAAAAATCCCATGTAAATCAGGCTATATGCAAATAATGGAACGCTATATATCAATTGTTCTTTTAACAAACGTAACGAATAGCTGCGATAACGCATAAATAATTGAATAAACAAAGGCATAAAAATAAGTAATGAAGCAACAGTCGAATAAAAAAAAGCAGTAATGCCAAATCCTTGATGAACTCCCCAAACAGTAAGAAAAATGCTTATCAGATTTTGAGCGCAAAAAATTAAAAAGTATCCGATCAGAAGTTCTTTAACTCTATAATAGGCAAGCACCATAGAAAAAAGAGCAAAAAGACATACCGATACAATCATGCACAAGAAATAATGCAATTCTGCAGGTACATAGAGCGCATAATAAGCATTTATAAGCATAAGAAATACAAAAATACCAATTCCTATAACTGCTCCTAATAATGCATTGCCTACAGCTTCGCGTTGTCGCTGTTCATCATCTTTATACATTAAAAAAAAGCGGGTCATAGATGTTGCAGCGCACGAAGAAAGTAAAATGGTGCCCAGAGAAAAAAAGTTTGATAAAAATCCCATATACCGAAATCTTTTAAACTAAGTCGATCTAAAAAGTAAGGTAAAAACAAAAAGCTCGTAATGCGCGAAACTCCACCTGCCAGCGCATAACAAAGCGTATTGTATGCGCCTCTTTTTATATAACTATTAAGCACAGAGCTCTTAGATTCTGCTTGCATACCATCTCCTTGTGTAATCAATGATACGCTTGCTGTGCAACTGCCATGTATAATGATGCATAACTTTTTCTCGATTTCTTATTCCCATGGCATGTCTTGCATCGTAAGATTGAGAACTTAGCCACACTGCTGCTTGAATAAATTTTTGAACATCAGTGCTCGGCAATAGAATGCCTAGTGCTTGATCAGTTACAACAGAAATATCTCGAATCGCAGGGTGAATAATTTCAGCAAGCTGCTCAAGATCGGATGCAATAATAGGTTTGCCAAGGCTCATATATTCAAACAATTTGGTAGGAGATCCAAAAAACCGTGAGCCATCAGGATTTGACTGTGTTGGACACAAAAAAGCATCACATGCTGCTAAATATTTGCTTGCTTGCTCTGAAGGAAGAAGTCCCGTACATGTTACCTGCTCATTCAAACCTGCTGCTTCAATAGTACGTACTAAATAATTTTTAAGTGGCCCATCGCCAATTAATACAAAATGAGCACGAGGTTGCTGCTTGCATACTGCCGGAATCATGTGTGCGAGTATTTCAATACCATGCCACTGGGAGAATGTTCCAATAAAACCGAATACAAACTTATCATCTATGCCCAAGATTACACGTAAGGTATCACGCTCACTCGCCAAATGTGCCGGATCGTACGTGAATGGATTAACCCCATTAGGATTTACTAGAATTTTGTCTGCTGCTATACCACGAGCAATAAGCTCATCTTTGAGAACTTGAGAAACAACACTGATAGAATGAGCATATCGTATATTAATCCATTCAAATATCTTAATAAGTCCTATGAAATTAAACCATTGTTTTTTGTATGCCCAATTGCGAGCAACCCATACTTCTGAGCCATTATATTCAAGTGTTAATGGAATCCCTTTAAGCCTACTTATCAATACACCAGTACAATTGAGCAAGCTATACCGTTGATAGATAAAATCGATCTGATCTTTTTTAATACATAACAGTTGTTTAGTAAAAAAAATATTTGAAAGAATGCAATTAATCTTCCAACGAAGGAATGATAAAAATGCAGGATTTTTGAGTTTAATAATCTGAAATAGTCCCAGTTGCTCAACTACGGGAATTGTTAATGACGATGCGTAAATAATATCATATCCCTCTGCCAAAAAACCCTGCATCACACCATGCGTATGAGAAGCAGAGCCACCAGCAATCAGTTCCTGCTTATCTATATCTGTTCTTAGATAGACAATTTTTTTACGCTCGCTCATAGAATATCTGTTGCCATAACGTTATTGAGTACCCATAAATAGAGAGAATAATCATACTCTGGGTTTTGGTTTTTCAAAAATAGTTCTTGTACGTGGGCTACATTAATGTGCGATTGTCCACGCTTGGCCAATAACTCTTGGAAGTATGGTTTAAAATAGGCGCCTGATTTATACCAGCGTTGAGTTGGTGCTGCAAAACCCATTTTCTTTCGGTATATAACGTCATGTGGCAAAATACCTTCGCATGCTTTTTTAAGAATATATTTCGTCACACCATTTTTGTATTTTAGATGCGTAGGAATCTGAAAGACAAATTCAACAAAATTGTGGTCTAGAAATGGCACGCGTCCTTCTACTGAAGTTGCCATAGCCATCTTATCAACACGCATAAGTAATAATTCTGGCAAGCGTTGTTTAAATTCTAAGTAAATCATGCGCTTTAAAAAATCAGCCTGAGAGTCATAGTGCTTGAGTTGATCAAGGTGATACGAAACAATCGAATAGCTATCTAAGCTTTGATCAATGCCCGGATATATTTTCTCAAGAATAGGATCATATTCAGATTCTGTTGCTCCTTGCCATAATTGCTGCTTCCACGTTTCGGTAAAAGCAGTTGCACCACTCCAGAATAAATGTTTGCCGTCTACCCATTCTTTCATTTTCCCTAGATGATTTTTTTTATCTGCAAACAGTTGCGAGGCTATAAAATATCCAGCTTTGCGCAATGGCTTTGGAATAAGTTGTGATGGTAGCCAATAGGTATTATATAAGTTTATATAACGGGCATATTGGCTGTAGCCACAAAACAGTTCGTCTGATCCTTCACCCACTTGTACTACAGTAGTTCCTGAATCTTTGAGTAATTTGGCTACGTAATACAGAGGAACACATACACAATCTGCAAGAGGTTCATCCTGGTGGTACACCATTTTCTGATAAAATTCGAAAGCTTCTTTTTCTGAAATCACGATTTCATGATGATCAGTATTAAACTGCCGAGCAACTTTGCGCGCCCATTCTACTTCACTAAATTCTGGACCATCTGAAAACGAAACGTTAAATGTTTTTACGTTATCAACAAATTCTGACATTAATGCAACATTTAAACTTGAATCGATTCCGCCCGACAAAAAAACCCCAAAGGGAACATCTGACATCATCTGACGTTTAATTGAAGATCGGAGCATTGAACGAATACGCTCAATACAAAACTGCTCATCATTAAGTTCTTGTTGAGAATAGGTAATAGTAGGTCGAACAGGGTTGTACCATTCGTTATATGATACAGTGCGCTTCGCATCAACTTTAATATAAAACCCTGCAGGCAATTTATAAATTTCTTTATATAACGTTAAGGGAGCAGGAGTGACTAAATAAGTTAAATAATGGTAAAGGCCACGAGTATTTAATTCTTTTGTGATCCATGGCAAGGTCCATAGCACTTTAATTTCTGAAGCAAAACTTAAGATGTCCCCCTGCAATGAAAAATATAATGGCTTAACGCCAATATGATCACGAATTAAATACAATTCATCTTTTGCACAATCATATAATGCAATAGCAAACATACCTTCAAAGCGCTTAATACAATCGATACCCCATTCTTGATAAGCATACAAAATGGTTTCAGTATCTGTACGCGACTTGTAGGTATATCCCAAAGATTCTAATTCGGCACGAAGCTCTGTATTGTTATAAATTTCACCATTATAAGAAACTATGACTGATCTATTGTTATCTATCATCGGCTGTGCTCCTGCTGATGATAAATCAACAATACTTAATCTGCGATGAACAAGGCCCATTTGTTTATTATCGGAAATCCAAATGCCATAACCATCTGGCCCCCGATGCGCCATTGCATTTTGCATAGCATTAAGATGTTGTTCTTCGCATGAAAAAGATGGATTTGAAAGATTAAGATAACCGCCCATACCACACATAAGCCACCTATTTTTTATCTGCAATCCACACAATACAGCCTCAACACTATATCAGAAAGTATAATTTGAAATAGGCTGCACTTAAGTGCATTAGACTATTTAAAATTAATTGGCTATTACTAAGTTTTATGAAGCAAATCAAAAAAGGTAGGATATTATGAAGTATATAAAGCTGCTATTGCTGTGCATTGTATTTATTGGTGTTTCTCGAGCTCAAAATAATAATTTCGATAATATTCTTTTAATCATCAATTACAATCACCCTCATTATGAATCGATTCCACTCTTACAAAAAGTATATGGAGCTTTTTTTAAAAACATTGTTTTTTATGGCCCTACACAACATGAAGGCGTCCATTTTTATCCTCACCATCAAGGTTATCTAAGTTATCTATGCATCGGCGATGCTATGGAGCGGTATCCAAATTTTGATGGTTATTTATTTCTTATGGATGATTGTATCCTTAATGCATGGATGCTTGACGGACTGGATCAATCTAAAATTTGGTTTTCTGATATTTCTTATATGAAGAGCAGTCGAGGTAATCCCATAGATATTAGAAAGAAACCGTCGTCTATTAGCGGTTGGTGGAATACCCAATGGGGCTACCAAAGAGTAATTACCGCCTTTGATAATATGCCTTATCCATATAGGCAGGTCTTAGCTCAGAATTGGGGATCATTTAATGTTGTTGCAGCATATTCAGATATTGTTTATATCCCAGCACGATTTAAAAATCAGTTTATTGAACTGGCCATCATTTTTGGTATTAATCAAGCATTTTTAGAAATCGCATTGCCAACTATTATAAGCTGCTTATGCTTAAAAAATGATTGGTTATGGTTAAGAGGTAATGGCACCGATAGAAAAGATGTCCGTAAAGATTTTAAGTCCTATGTTTATTTCAATCATCCACTTAAACTTTCTGATCCGGACAACCAATCATTTGTTCTTAAGATTTTTGAACCATATTTACAACAAACCTCTAAAGCTCTTACGGATGCCCCATGGTTTACGGAAATCAAAGATAACAAAATGTTCCGCTTTAATTATAACGCTATCAATGCCCTACTTGCTCAAGCACAAAGCCAAGCACTCGCTAAATATAATGAAAAACAACATAAATTTTTTATTACCGACGATAACAATCTCAATGTAAATGGATTTATCAGAAAAAATAATATCGATGAAATTGATACGAGCTTAATACAAGAAAGTTTATTTTTAGTCTTTTTCCACACCGATGATGATTACGTTTATACATTAAAAAAAATAAAGGATTATCATGGCATCTTTTATTCATTACCCCATTTCGTTCCTAAAACACGATATCTATGGGTAGATAAAAATGCTATGAAGGCTGTTGATAATGCATTTGCCCATAAAATAAGTCATCAAAATGTTGATGTGCATGAAACTATATGTCTTTGTTTAAATGCTACAAAGAATATTCCAGGCGATTATGTGGAAATTGGTGTTTATATGGGTGGAAGTGCTCTGACAGCACTCGGTTATATGAAATATTCTGGCATCAATAGAAAATCGTATTTCCTAGATACCTTTAATGGTATGACATATGCCGAAGCACACCAAAGTTCTGATGTTATATGGGATGGCACCCATGTGTTATGGGGTGTTCAAGATACAATGAACTATGTGAAGGGCATATTAAACACCGCACAAGAACCCTATGAATTAGTGGAATCAAATATTTGCCAAAATCAGCTACCAGCTGATATTAAACAAATTGCCGTATGTAATATTGACGTAGATCTTTATGATGCAACATTAGCAGCATTAGTAAAAGTTGCTCCTCTGGTCGTCAAAGGTGGGATTATTATATGCGAAGATCCTACTTCAACTCCAGGATTAGGAGGAGCATTAGTGGCCATGGAAGAGTTTTTAGCAACTCCCGATGGAAAAAAATTTATGAAAATTTTAGCTAATGCACAGTACTTACTTATTAAGATGGAAAATTAAACAGCATTAAATTAATAATGAGGCATTATGAAACGTATATTGTTATTATTTACAACTTTATTTATATCATCGAGCTATGCTCATAACTTTGATAACACTCTTTTAATCATCAATTATAATCATCCACATTATCAATCAATCCCTCTCCTTAAAAAAATATACAGCCCCTATTTTAAAAATATTGTTTTTTATGGCCCACTGCCGCATCCCGATATTCATCACTGTCCACATAATTTTGGGTATTTAAGTTATTTAACTATCGCTGATGCTATGCAACGTTATCCTACTTTTGATAGTTACTTTTTCTTAATGGATGATTGCATATTTAATGCTTGGTTAGGTTCAGAATTAGATACATCTAAAGTCTGGTATCCCAAAATAGGATTTCTAGCTAACAGTGATTGCGGAGTTGGCGCAGATCTTACACAAGGTTTAAATGCTGTTAATTGGGAATGGTGGCCACGGCATTGGGGTTATCAAGCCATGAAAAAAGCATTTGAAGAACTTTCAGAACAATATAAACAAACACTAGCAGAAAACTGGGGCGTCAATCGTGTTGCCGTTGCATTTTCTGATTTTGTGAATGTGCCTGCATGCTATAAAGAACAGTTCATCGAGCTTGCACAGATCTTTGGTAAGCATCAAGCATTTTTAGAAACGGGATTACCAACAATTATGAGCTGCTTGTGCCCAAAAAATGAATGGCTATGGATCCCTTTAAATAGTACTTACTTAGGCGGGATATATGACTTTAAAATGGATATGCTGTTTAACCATCCCATCAAACTTTCTATGAGTTTTAATCAGCAATTTATTGATCGTACTTTTGAAACAGTTCAAACACAGGAAAATGCGTAATATGTTTAATTATTTTATTATTTTTCTACTATCTTTCGCATACATCAAAGCCGAGACTCATGATAAATGGATTGTAGTCACAACTATTAATTATCCATCAGAAATGATGAAGAAGCTTGCAAGCATTAAGAACTGGCATCTGGTTGTAGTCGCTGATAAAAAAACACCTAAAGATTGGCACCTTGATAATTGCGATTTTTTAAGCGTTGAAGCACAAGAAAAGCTACCTTACAAGATCATACAACATCTACCTTGGAACCATTACTGTAGAAAAAATATTGGTTATCTCTATGCCATCGAACATGGTGCAACTATTATTTATGATACTGATGATGATAATATGCCTATCACAGATACTGTTACGTATTTGCCTGAACAAACAACTACAATGCGCTACATCACGCATGATTCTTCAGTTAATCCTTATGCTCACTTTGGCCAACCAGCTGTCTGGCCACGCGGGTATCCATTAACTGCTATAACATCAACACCAAATTACCAGCTCCAACAAGAATCTGTTTTTATTCCTGTGCAACAAGGCTGTGTTAACAAGGCACCTGATGTTGATGCAATTTTTAGACTCACACAAGATCAAGAAATAAGTTTTGAAGATAAAAAGGCAGTGAGTATACCAGCACAAACAGCCTGTCCTTTTAATTCACAAAATACGATTTTTTATAAAAGTGCATTCTGGGGACTTTTAATACCTATCACCGTAAGCTTTAGAGCATCTGATATTTGGCGCAGCTATTGGGTACAACGTATGTTATGGGATATGCAGGCATCTCTATGCTTTTTGCCTGCAACAGCCATTCAATATCGTAATGACCACAATTTGCTTAAGGATTTTGAAGATGAGTTAGAAATATATTTAAAAACAGAAAAAATGATCACAGCAATACGTACCTGGCACTCTGGCAAGCCTCTTTTTGCAGACCGAATTCAGGATCTTATGGCAACGCTTATCAAAGGTGGTTTTTTTAAACCAGCAGAGATGAATTTACTCAATGCTTGGCTTGAAGATTTACGTATGGTGAATTATGAAATGCCGGTGATTAACTAAAACAAAAATCAACCACGTACTTCACATTCAACCCAATAATTAAGCACGCACACATACATGCAAAGAAGGTAACTGTTTTTGAATTTACTAATTCACCCATTTTTGTGCGGTCACTCGTGAACATGATCAAGGGTATTATTGCAAAACCAAGTTGAAAGCTTAAAACTACTTGGCTTAATAAAAGTAGTTGAGTAACGCCAGCATCTCCCCAGATCATGATAGCAATTATAGCTGGCAGAATTGCTATGCCTCTGGTAAGCAACCTTCTTAACCATGGTGCAATACGAATGTCTAAAAAGCCTTCCATAACAATCTGGCCAGCAAGCGTACCTGTTAATGTTGAATTTTGGCCGGAAGCTAACAACGCTAATGCAAACACGGTACTTGCAAGCGGCACGTGCAACAACGGGCTTAATAATTTATACGCATCTTCGATTTCGGTAACATGATGATATCCATGAGCATAAAAAACTGACGCTGCAACAATTAAAATTGCTGCGTTAATAAAAAATGCGAGCATCAATGCAATAGTCGCATCAATGGTCATAAACTTAATAGCATTCTTTTTGCCTGCATGGGTTTGTTGATATCTGCGTGTTTGAATAATAGAAGAATGAAGGTACAAATTGTGGGGCATAACCGTTGCACCAATAATACCAATTGCTATGTAGAGCATTTCTTGATTGAAGATTATATCTGCGTGCGGTATTAAACCGTTGATAATACCTCCCCAATCTGGTTTTGAAACGGCAATTTCAAACCAAAAGCACCAACCAATCATAGACATGAGCAGTACCACAAATGCTTCTATGTACCTGATATGCATTTTTTGGAAATAGAGTAACGCTAACACATCTAATGCCGTGATACATACGCCCACAATAAGCGGAATATTAAAAAGAAGTTTAAGAGCAATAGCAGACCCAATAACTTCAGCTACATCACACGCGCAAATGGCAATTTCACACAAGAACCACAATATCATGGTCACCGGATATGAAAAATGATCGCGACAAGCCTGGGCCAAATCACGGCCAGTAACTATGCCTAATTTCCCGGCCAAATGCTGCAATAAAATAGCCATTAAGTTTGATAGCAAGACTATTGAGAGCAGCGTGTAATTGAAGGCAGAGCCGGCAGCTAAATCAGTCGCCCAGTTTCCTGGGTCCATGTAGCCTACTGCCACCAAATAACCAGGCCCGGTAAATGCAACTGTCTTACGCCACCATGGCCAAGAAGTTACTACGGGCACCGTTTGAAAGTTTTCTTGCAAGCTGGGAACTGTGCACGGCTTACGCCATGTTTCTTTGTCCAAAGAGCTTTTATCCATAATCACACCATTAATTTTTAAGATGCTCTTAGAATAGGACAAAAAAAGATATCGGGATATGAGAGATTATTTCTTCAAATACTTTTTAAGAGCAAACAACGCAAGGCCTGGCAGTAAGAATATGCAAATAATCCCGATGAGCGCAAAGGGTCCACCAAGTTGATTGAATGTTTTAAATATAGGCACGAGCAATTTATCAAGAAGATTTGGAGGCGGAGGAGGCGTCATTGTTCCTCTTCCCATTCCGCGGGCCACCATCCCCAACCATAGGATAATGCCACCCGCATTAAAAAGTCCTAATGAGACAGAGTTCTTACTTATAAACCAACCTGAAACGTAGCATGATATTACTCCTACAGCACAAAAAAGGTATGTCGTATATTCGCCTAAACGTAACGTACCCCACAACATCAAAATGCCTAATGCTATAGCAATTGTTAAAAACAACATGATGGCTGCTTCATGTAGAATATGGAGATACTTATTAGTTTGCATGCCCATCATTTCATCGTACGTTACATAGAACATCCACAAAAAACCGGCTATGCAAGCAACTATCGGTAATAAAAATTTTCCCGTTCCCAACGTGTCGAAAACTTCTGGAAATAATGCAAAACAACTTCCAACCATTCCACCAATAATCAAGCTCGCTTTAATAAAAGGATTTCGCATGAGAAATCCAAGCATGATAACCAAATAGGTAAGCGCACACCATGGATTCACAAAGCCCATGATCAGTGTGGGTACAACAATAGCGGCAATAACAGTTGGCTGTTTGATAAGATCAGTATTTATATCGATAATATTCATATTCTTTTCTCCTTTATTGATATAGTTACATAAACTATAAATAGCAGGCAAGAATCTCGAGCATTATCGCCATTTAAATTTCTTAAATGCAATCCAACTCATGCGCAATAATAAAAAGCCTGCTTGGAAGCGGTGAATTTGTGTTGTGCCATAAGTTCTATTTTTGTAATGTACTGGCATATCAATAATTTTAAGATTTTGTTTAGCTGCACCAAATAACAAATCAAAATCACCAAATGGGTCGAAGTTACCAAAAAAAGAACGTGCAGCAACTATGCGCTCATAATCTTTTTTAAATAATACTTTGGTACCACACAATGTATCTTTTATTCGTTGGCCTAATAACCAGGTAAAGCCCAAACCAAAACAATAGTTAGCAAGAAGATTTAAAAAGCGCATTGCTTGATCTTCCATGCCATAAATTAAACGCGAGCCATTAATAAACTCACCTTTCCCTTGCACAAGTGCAGCAAAAAAACGTGGCAACTCTTCTGGTGGTGTGGTCAGATCTGCATCTAGGATCATAAGCACATCACCTTTTGCGTGTGCAAAACCTTTGCGCACAGCATCGCCCTTGCCTTTGCCATCTTGGACAAAAATAGAAATGTCATGATCAGAATATTTATGTTTAACACGCTCCATTTCTGCAACAGTACCGTCAACAGAATGGCCATCGACAAAAATAAATTCAGTATATTTACCCATAATAGGCGATCTACTTATTGCCGCTTCAATATTTCCCCGCTCATTTTTGCACGGGATAATAACTGAAACAGAATAATGTTCTTCGCTTTGTGGTGTAGGTTGGGGACGTGCAACAATCCACGTATTTAAGCAGAGCATATTAATAAGAGGAATCTGAGCTACAACAGCATTTAACAACCAGGACAATCCTGGAATATACATGGGCATCAAAATCTGATTGCCTTGTGTAACTGTTTGAAAACCAGCAAGTTCAAGAAAATTCATTAAATCTTTGCGCGAAATCCAATTGCGCAATGTGGTGGGGCGTCGTAAGTTTAATTTTTGTGTAATCCATAAAACTGGTTCCCATAAGTATGAATATGAATCTATCACAAGCCGTGTACTAGGATGTACATATGGTTTTAAATCTTCAAACAGTTGTTGAATATCATATATTTCCATGGTCACAGATGAGAATATCACGTAGTCAAATAGATAATCCTTAGGCAGATTACTTACAATCCCTGCATGAAAAACAAATTGGGGATATTCTTGTTTGCATTGCGCAATCGCTTGATGATCATCATCGATGCCAACTCCTAATGAGGGCTTAACAGCTTTTAATAAATATCCACTTTTGCTTCCAACATGGAGCACACGCATATGGTTGGGAATGGTAAATTGGTAAAACTTAAAAAGTTTTTGCTGATAATAACAGTTTTTTTTAAGCCAATAAGAAAATGGGTATGCATCAGCTGCTTGCACGGAAGATATATTTAATTCGTTATTATTCATAGTTAGCTACGTACATTTGATGATTGATTTAACCAACTCCCCGCCCAATGATGCACCGCAAACGATTCTGGTTTTTGCCATACAGTTGCTGGTGTACCACGCTGATTATATCCCATCGGATAGAGATATGATGCAGGAAGAGCAACATTTAACGTTGTATTATCATCTGGGTAATGCCAAAAAATGCGTGTAAAGAATAACGGTCCTGTACGTGCAACAATGTGCGGAGATTTGCTTTCACGCAATTCGGTAATACATTTTTTTAATAACGGATGCCCAGGAATAGAGGCAAATAAACCTAGCCCCAGTTGAACAAGATTGGTATCCATAGGTTGAATACCGATATAAAAATCATAGCTATGATTAAGAATATCAAGCGGCTTTAAGCATTCATAATCAAAATCAGCATATACTCCACCAAACTTATAGAGGAGTTCATATTTTAAAATATCTGATTTTTCTCCATAATTGGTTGCCGCATTAAATAGATCTTGATTATCTAAAAGTACGGTATGGATATTTTCATCAGTCCAGAGCTTATATTCGCGTGTATTCAAATAAGCCTATGTTACTCGATAATATAAATGGGGAATTAGCATGGGAAGCCTTTAATATTCGCTTTTTGCGTAAGAATAAATTGGGGGATGTGGTTACCAGTTACAAAGAAGTGAATCCGTTGCTTAAAAAGTATCTATGCGAAGATGGATATAAGAAAGAAATACAGAATAACTTTAAAAAGCTCAAAAAGAACAGCTTTGAAGATAGTCTTAAAAATACAGTAGCTCGAATGACCAGCGAAGCTCCAGCAACTCCTCGAGAGTATTTAGCAGCACGATTTGGAATTTAAAGGCTGTTTTTCATATAAAAATACGCCCTTTTGACACTTGAGGCGATTGCGTATGTTCAGCTATATTATATACTTAAAACAATCAAATTAGCCTTTTATCTGATTCAAGGAAACATATGAAAAAACTACTTATATTAGCACTTTCCTTCCTATCAATGGCTCCAGCTTCCCTTATGAGTAAAGAACTCTGGTGGGATTGGAAATCTATTGATACTTCTCAATTAAAGTTCCCTCAAGGTT
>CAZJQM010000004.1:0-15328 GCA_964548355.1 uncultured Pseudomonadota bacterium | reverse complement strand
CAATCATACCTACACCAATAATACCAAATCCTAGCAATATGATATTTTTGGAAAATATGAATGTTTTAAGAGCTGTTATACTATTGAAAATGAATGACATACCGAAATCCTTGTTAATGATGAATAGATCATATGATTTGAATGACTGGGTAATTTATTGCGTATAATAACGTATCATTGTTGAATATTTTCTTCAATTCCACTTGAAAAATTCCTCCAAAAGATTATATTACCTATATCTCTTTTTAACGATAACCGCGGATAAACCAACGTTTTCGTACAAAGATCCAGAAAATAAACCAGAGTAAATATTCCGTAAACCTTAACACCATGAAGGTAGGAAGCTTTATATGCCTACGATAAATCAACTTTCCCAGACAGAGAGAATATCTCTCAAGCCAAAGACAAAAAGTGGCGCTCTTAAGCGTTGTCCTCAAGTGCGAGGCGTATGCTTACGTGTGTTTACTACTACTCCTAAAAAGCCTAACTCAGCGCTTCGTAAAGTAGCCAGAGTTAAGCTTTCTAATGGAAACGAAATAACCGCGTACATTGGTGGCGAAGGCCACAATTTACAAGAACACTCTGTGGTCTTGGTCCGTGGTGGTAGAGTTCCTGATCTTCCAGGTGTGAAATACCATATCGTACGAGGAGCATTGGACTCAGCTGGTGTTGAAGGTAGAAAAAAATCACGCTCCCTATATGGTACAAAGCGTCCTAAATAAGAGGAATCAAGGTTATGCCAAGACGTAGATCGGTAAATTTTCAACGAGACATAGGCGTTGATCCCCGTTACAAATCATTAGTTCTCCAAAAGCTTACTAACGTTATTATGGAACGCGGTAAAAAAAGTGTTGCACGTGGTATCGTTTATGATGCTATGGAAGTTCTTATTAAAAAAACAGGTTCTCCTGAAAAAGGATTGGATCTGTTTCATAGAGCTTTTGATAACATTGTTCCTGCAATTGAAGTACGCCCTCGCCGTGTAGGTGGTAGCGTTTACCAAATTCCTATGGAAGTAAAAGAAAACAGAGGTAGAGCTTTAGCGATGCGTTGGCTCGTTGATAGTGCTTCTGAGCGTTCAGATAAGACCATGGGCACAAGATTGGCTCATGAACTTCTAGATGCTTTAGAAAATCGCGGCGGCGCCGTTAAGAAAAAATCAGATGTGCATAGAATGGCAGAATCAAACCGCGCATTCTCACATTATGCTTGGTAAGGACAACATGATACGCGAAAGTAATTTTAAATTTCTTATTCTCGCATTATCGTTGGTATCTGCACCAATATGTGCTGCTGTAGAAGATCAGCAAGTTGCGCAAAGCAAAGTTTCTAAGGTAGAAAAAGTAACAGGATTTGTTAAAAATCATTCTATGGCATGTACTGTAGCAGCGATGTATCTTGTTTTGGCTTGGACGCCAGTGGGAAGAACACAAGTGGTGCGTCCATATACATATCCTTGGCTTTGCTGGCTCGCATCTAGTGCAGTATTAAAGGTGAATAATTTCAATAATTTGTCTATCGCAAGAACGGTTGGCTTGTTTGGTATTGCATCAATGCTCATTGGTTCATATGAGATTCTAAACGAAGCATATAAGCTTGCAAAAATGGGAATTGAAAAGGTTAAGCAACAAAAGGTAAGTCATGAGTAGCTCATTAGAAAAATTACGTAATATAGGTATCGCCGCTCATATTGATGCTGGTAAAACCACGCTGACAGAACGCATATTGTTCTACACAGGTGTTACCCACAAAATAGGTGAAGTGCATGAAGGCGAAACCGTCATGGACTGGATGGAGCAAGAGCGTGAACGTGGTATTACCATCACCTCGGCTGCAACGACCTGTTCTTGGGGTGGTTGCCAAGTAAATATTATTGATACTCCCGGACACGTTGACTTTACCATTGAAGTAGGTCGCTCATTGCGCGTACTGGATGGTATGATCGCTGTGTATTGTGGTGTAGGTGGTGTTCAGCCTCAGTCAGAAACCGTCTGGCGCCAAGCAAACCGTTACAAAGTTCCTCGCATTATATTCGTTAATAAGTTGGACCGTATTGGTGCTGATTACTTTAAAGTAATAGCAGCAGTTAATGAAAAACTACATGCTAATGCTGTCTGTATGCAGATTCCAGTTGGTGCTGAAGAAAATTTCAGAGGCATTATCGATCTACTAACCCGTAAAATGGCAACATTTGAAGGTGATATGGGAGTTAATGTAGTATGGCATGACATTCCTGCAGAATATAAAGAGCAAGTAGAAAAATTAAGAAATATTATTGTTGAAAAAGCATGCGATTTTGACGAAGCGCTTGTTGAAAAATATTTAAATGGCGAAGAAATTAGCATTCCTGAAATCAAAGCAGCTTTGCGTAAAGGTGTGTTGCAACGTAAAGTAGTACCTGCATATTGTGGTACTGCATTTAAAAATAAAGGTGTTCAGTTAGCTCTTAATGCTGTTGTGGATTTCTTACCTTCTCCATTGTATATAACACCAGTTGAAGGTATTATCCCAGGAACTAAAGATAAAGAAGTTCAAGCTCGTAAAGCTGACCCTAAAGCTCCTTTCTGTGCGCTTGTATTTAAGATTATGACCGATCCATTTGTTGGTGCCCTGTCATTTATTCGTGTGTATTCTGGTACTCTTCAGTCTGGATCATACGTGTATAATGCAAAAAACGGCGTCAAAGAACGTGTAAGTCGTATTGTTAAAATGCATGCGAACAAGCGTGAAGAAATTAACGATGTCGAAGCAGGTGATATCGCTGCAATCGTAGGTCTTAAAGACGCGATTACTGGCGATACCTTATGCGGTGACGAAAAGAATTTAATATTGCTTGAAAATATCGATATTCCAACGCCAGTTATTTCAGCTTCAGTGGAACCAAAAAACAAAGGTGAACACGAAAAGATGGTAATGGCGTTACGCAAAATGAAGCAAGAAGATCCTTCATTCCATTTCTCTTATGATCCTGAAACATCACAAACCGTGATTCAAGGTATGGGAGAATTACATCTTGAAATCGTTCTTGATCGTTTAAAACGTGAACAAAAAGTTGAACTTATCCAAGGTAAGTTACAAGTTGCTTATAAAGAAACTATTCAAAAGCCTATCGATGCTGAAGGTAAATATATTAAGCAGTCAGGTGGTCGTGGTCAGTATGGACATTGCTGGCTTAAGTTTGAACCTCTTGAACGTGGCAAAGGTTATGAATTTATAGATGATGTTGTTGGTGGTACGATTCCAAAAGAATATATCCCAGCAATTGAAAAAGGACTAGACGAAGCTAGAAATACAGGCGTGCTCGGAGGATATCCAGCCGTCGACTTTAAAGTAACTGTTTATGATGGTTCATACCATGATGTTGACTCATCAGAATTGGCCTTTAAAGTAGCAGCTTCCCTCGCATTCAAAAGTGGTATGGCTAAAGCCTCTCCAGTGCTCTTGGAGCCTATCATGAAAGTGGAAGTTGAAACACCAGAAGACTATATGGGAGAGGTAATTGGTGATTTGAATGCGCGAAGTGGTCGTATTCTTGGCATGGATGCTAAGATGGGTACTCAATCAATAACTGCAGAAGTACCATTGCGTAATATGTTCGGTTATTCAACAGACCTGCGATCTAAAACCAAAGGTCGTGCAACATATACAATGGAATTCGAATGTTATCGTGAGATGCCAAAACATGCTCAGGAAGAAATTATAAAGAAATAACGTTTAATTTAAGATCTACTAGGAGATTTTGCCATGGCAAGAGAGATATTTGAGCGGAAAAAGCCGCATGTTAACGTCGGAACGATTGGTCACGTCGACCACGGTAAGACTACGTTAACCGCTGCAATTACCAAAGTTCAAGCAACTAAGGGAATGGCTCAAGCAAAAGCGTATGATCAAATCGATAATGCACCAGAAGAAAAAGCACGTGGTATTACCATTGCGACTTCACACGTTGAATATGAGTCTCCAAAAAGACACTATGCACACGTTGACTGTCCGGGACACGCTGACTACGTTAAAAACATGATCACTGGTGCGGCTCAAATGGACGGCGGTATCCTTGTTGTATCTGCAGCAGATGGTGCTATGCCTCAAACTCGTGAACACATTCTTCTTGCTAAAAACGTTGGTGTTCCAGCACTTGCTGTTTTCTTGAACAAATGTGACATGGTCGACGACAAAGAAATGATCGACATGGTTGAAGAAGAAGTTCGTGATCTTTTAACTAAATACGGGTTCCCTGGTGACAAGATTCCTTTCATCCGTGGATCTGCGCTTAAAGCATTAGCTGGCGATAAAGATGAACTTGGTGTTCAAGCTATTGATAAATTAATGGACGCTCTTGATAACTACATTCCAGAACCAGCTCGTGAAATCGACAAGCCGTTCTTGATGCCGGTTGAAGGCGTATTCTCAATCTCGGGCCGTGGTACAGTTGCTACAGGTCGTATTGAGCGTGGTAAAACTAAAGTAGGCGACGAAGTTGATGTTGTTGGCTTTGGTAGCACAACAAAAACAACCGTAACAGGTGTTGAAATGTTCCGTAAGACTATGAACGACGCTATCGCAGGTGATAACGTTGGTCTTCTCTTACGTGGTGCTAAAAAAGAAGATATTGAACGTGGTATGGTTATTGCAGCCCCAGGTTCAATCACTCCTCATAAGAAATTTAAATGTGAAGTATACGTATTAAGCAAAGAAGAAGGTGGCCGTCATAGCGCATTCTTCAATGGCTATCGTCCGCAGTTCTACTTCAGAACAACTGACGTTACTGGTGTTGTATCGCTTCCAGCTGGACGCGAAATGGTTATGCCAGGTGATAACGTGATGCTTGATGTTGAGTTGATCTCTCCAATAGCTATGGAAAAGGATCTTCGTTTTGCTATCCGTGAAGGCGGCAGAACAGTTGGTTCTGGCGTAATCACTCAAATTCTAGAATAACGTAAGGTTGATTGATGAAGAAACAGCGTATTAGATTAACGTTAAAATCGTATGATCATCAACTTTTGGATAAAGCAGTTAAACAGATTGTTTTGACAGTAAGAAGAACGGGTTCCCAGTTAATGGGACCTGTTCCTATGCCAAACAAAAAGCGTTGCTTTACGGTTTTACGTTCACCTCATATTGATAAAAAGTCTCGTGAGCAATTTGAATTAACAACGCATCGAAGAATACTAGATATTCTGGCTCCCTCAGATCAGACGATGGATGCCTTAATGAAGTTAAATATTTCATCCGGTGTTGATGTGGAAATTAAGTAAGGCAGAAAGGTCATTTACATGATCAGAGGTATATGGGGAAGAAAGATTGGGATGACCCAAGTTTTCTCCCAGAGCAATAAAGTCGTTCCAGTGACTGTAATAGATACAGGAAACTGGTACGTTACATCGATCAAAAATAAAGAGCGTGATGGCTACGATGCTATTCAAGTTGCATGTACTCGCAAAAAATATGAAGGTACTCCGTTTGATGCTCAGTGGCTCAAGGATGCCAAGAAATACTTTGCTCACGTTAAAGAAATTAGACAAGACAGCGCAGTAGAAAATGTGCAAGTAGGTCAACCTGCTGGTGAATTTGCCACTACATTCGAAATTGGCAAATCAGTAGATGCATTCGCAAATTCTATTGGTCGCGGCTTCCAAGGTGTGGTTAGAAGACATGGTTTTACCGGTGGACCAGCGAGTCACGGTTCTATGTTTAAGCGTCGCCCTGGTACTATGAGTTTCATGAGATCTCGTGGTCGTGTTATTAAAGGTAAGCGTTTACCTGGTCAAATGGGTGTAGAACGCGTAGCTATTAAGAACTTGGAAGTAGTTAGAGTTGAGCCTACATCTCAGGTTATGCTTATCAAAGGTTCAGTACCTGGCAAATCTGGCTCATTAGTATATCTACGCAAAGTGAGTGAACAATGAGCGATAAAACTAAAGTAACTAAAAAAACAAAAGCAACCACCGCTGACCAAGTTGGTGCAGGTGCACGCGTTTTAACAGCCCAAGATTTAGCGTTGAATGAAGAACAACAACGTTCTATCTCGCCTAAAGCATTTGCTGTCTATGTACGTTCCTTAAAGCAAAATTGGCGTCAAGGAACTGTAGCTGCAAAAGGCAGATCAGACGTTTCGTTCTCTAACAAAAAGCCATGGCGCCAAAAAGGTACCGGCCGCGCTCGTGCAGGTTCCCCTCGTTCTCCACTTTGGAGAAAAGGTGGTGTATGTCATGGACCACAACCACGCACTCGTACTCTTAAGGTGATGAGAGACGTTAAAAAAGGTGTTATGAACAACCTTTTTTGGGATTACTTAAATCGTGGTAAGATTATAGTATTAGATACCAAAATTTCTGGATCTAAGCCGCAAACCAATGTAGCACACAAAATGCTCAAAGATGCGGGCCTACATAATAAAAAATTACTCGTATTTGTGCGAGCAGACGACGCGCTAACACGCGCATCATTTGCAAATATTGATAACGTCAACACCTTGATGTTCGATCAACCAAATGCATTTGATTTAACGTATGCTCCACAATGGGTTGTATTGTCTGACGATATTGCAGCATTTAAGAATATGGTGGGATCATGGCTTTAAAATTAACACTTTATGACATTATCAAAGGACCTGTTCTTACTGATAAGACATACAAGCTCTATAAAAATTTAAATACCTTAGCTCTCAATGTTCATCCTGAGGCTAATAAAGTTCAAATAGCTCAAGCAATTGAACGTTTATTTAATGTTAAGGTAAAGAAAGTTCGTACCAGCATCCGCAAAGGTAAAATCAGAACATTGCGTGCAAAGCGAACAACCACACAAGATCCTCGTGCAAAGCGAGCATTTATTACCTTAGCTGAAGGTTATTCATTAGATCTTCTAGGGCAAGGCGTGGTGCAAGAAGGCGGCGAACAGCCACAAACAACGACTTTGCAAGAAAATAAATAGGTGAAATATGGCGATTATTAGCAGAAGACCAAGAAATTCATCGCTACGCTTTCAAACGTACATAGATACGAGTGAGCTATCAAAGAAAAAGCCTGAAAAAAGCTTAGTTATAGGCCTACGCAAAAAAGGTGGCCGTAACGCCTATGGTAGAATTACTGTTCGTCATCGTGGTGGCGGCGCAGAGCGTAAATACCGTATTATAGATTTTAACCGCTCAGAACGCGAAGTGCCTGGAACCATCAGAGCTGTTGAATATGATCCAAATCGTAACGTACGTATTGGTCTTGTTCATTACAAAAATGGCGCAAAACGTTATATGTTGATGCCTGAAACTCTCAAAGTGGGAGATTCAGTTATGGCACACAAAGATGCAGAACCAAAGGTAGGTAATTCATTACCAATCAGATCAATTCCAGTAGGTTTTGTTATCCATAACGTTGAGTTGATCCCTGGTGGTGGCGGAACATTTGCACGTAGTGCAGGAACTTCCGTACAGCTCATGGCAAAAAGTGAAGAATATGCAACGCTCCGTATGCCATCTGGTGAAATTCGTCTTGTTCACCAAGATTGCTGGGCAACAGTCGGTGTTTTAGGCAATGCTGAACATAAAAACGTAGTGATCGGCAAAGCTGGAAGAACCCGTCATCGTGGTTTTAGACCAAGCGTTCGTGGTATGGCTATGAACCCTATCGATCACCCACATGGTGGTGGTGAAGGTCGTTCTAAGTCTGGTTCCCATCCTATGACCCCATGGGGTAAGGGATGTAAAGGTACCCGTACAAGACGTAGAAAAAATCCAAGAATATTAAAAAGACGCAGATAAGAAATAAGGATTACCTATGGCAAGATCCGCCAAAAAAGGTCCATTTGTTGATGAATCTTTAGTAAAAAAGGTTCAAAAGCTTAAAGAATCAGGCAAGCGCGACGCGATCAAAACTTGGTCACGACGCAGTATGGTTGTGCCTGAATTTGTTGGACTAACAATAGCTGTTCATAATGGAAGAAAATTTATTCCTGTGTATATTACAGAGAATATGGTTGGTCATTACTTGGGCGAATTTTCTCATACGAGAGTATTCAGACAACACAGTGGTCAGCGCAAAACTGAAGGCGCAGCACCTGCTGCTGAATAAGATAGCTTTTATTAGCTTTGGAGTTTACAAAAATGCAGTTTACCGCAAAGGCTCGTTATATACGTTTCTCGCCTTATAAGCTAAGGCCCATTGTTGATGTTGTCAGAGGCAAGGATGCTCAACAAGCTTTACATTGGTTACATACACATGCCGTTAAAAAGGCTGAGCCTATCAGTAAGATGATTACATCGGCAGTAGCTAATGCCAAGCATGCAACACCTACCTTACAAACACATGATTTAGTAATTAAGGATATTCGTGTTGACCAAGGACCGATCTTGAAATACTTCAAGCCAGGTGCTATGGGACGTGCGACCATTCAACGCCGTAGATTCAGCCACATGAGTATCATATTAGAAGCAGCTGAAAGAACAGAAAAACAAACTACGACAAAAACTAAAAGCAAAGAGGCATAGCAGTGGGACAAAAAGTAAATCCTAATGGTTTTAGATTAGGGGTCTATAAGGACTGGAATTCACATTGGTTTGCACGTGATTCTTATGGCAAACAATTAATGGAAGACCTAGCGGTACGTAGATTTTTAGACAAAGCATTGGAAAATGCTGAAGTTGCCAAAGTTGATTTGGAAAAAGCTGGCGATAACGTAAAAATCGTCATCCACTCTGCTCGTCCGGGTGTGGTTATTGGCAAAAAAGGCCAAGAAATAGAAACACTGCGTAAAAGAATCTCTGAACACCTTAAAGGTCAAAATGTTGAAGTATCAGTTCAGGAAGTTAAATCTCCTGAAATGGATGCAATGATCGTAGCTAAAGGCATTGCTGAACAGCTTGTTAAGCGTGTGAGCTATAAAAAAGCTATGAAACGCGCTGCAACCTCAGCATTAAGAATTGGAGCAAAAGGGGTTAAGATCCGTTGCTCAGGCCGTTTAGCAGGTGCTGAAATTGCTCGTACAGAATGGCTCCGTGTTGGATCTGTTCCGCTTCATACCCTTCGTGCCAACATCGACTACGGTCAAGCTATTGCCAAAACAACCTATGGGATTATTGGCGTAACGGTGTGGATTTACAAGGGTGAGTATCAACTTGAAAAGAATAAGTAGGAATAATCATGTTAATGCCTAAAAAAACCAAATATAGAAAAATACAACGAGGTAGGCGTAAAGGGCTTTCTAAAGGAGCGCGAACAGTTGAGTTTGGTGATTACGGACTCGAAGCGTTAGAGCCTGCATGGATGACCGCTCAGCAGATAGAGGCTATGCGTGTTACGATATCTCGAAAATTGAAAAAGGGAAGCCAGTTCTTCCTTCGCGTGTTCCCTGATAAACCTGTTACCAAGAAACCTGCTGAAACACGTATGGGTAAAGGTAAAGGTAATCCTGAGTTCTGGGTTGCAGTGGTCAAACGTGGAAGAATTATTTGTGAAGTAACAGAAACAAACGAAGCGGATGCACGTAAACTGTTGCAAAGCGCACGATATAAGCTTCCTATGAAAACACGTTTTGTAGCAAAAGCTCAAACTCAAACCACCGAGGTTCAAGGACATGAATAAAGAAAAACAAGAGCTTAAAGGGCTGGAAGTTAAAGATCTATTAGCAAAAGTTGAAGAATATAAGCGTGGCCTATTTACGCTACGTCTTAACTCTACAACAGCTCATGTTAAGGATTATTCCCAGTTTAAAAAGCTAAGAAAAAACTTGGCCCGTACATTAACATATCTTCGTCAGAAGTAAGGATCATATGGTTGCACAAGCAAATAAAGAGCAAAAGAAAAATAAACGGGTGATGACGGGACACGTAATTTCCGATAAAATGGATAAAACAGTAGTTGTTAATGTAACACGCGATTACATGCACCCATTGTTTAACAAAGTTGTACGTACATCCAAGAAATATAAAGTTCACGATGATAAAGAACAGGCAAAGATAGGCGACATAGTTGAATTTTATGAAGGCCGTCCTGTTTCTAAGACTAAGTATATGTACTTGTCGCGCGTAGTTAACGCTGCATCTAAGTGACCAGCTGGAGTAAATAAGTCATGTTACAAAAACAATCCTTTTTAAAAGTCGCGGATAATTCAGGGGCGTTATTGCTTCAAATTATTCACATACATGGTAGTACCCGTAAAAGGTATGCATCATTGGGTGATAGAGTTAAAGTTACTGTTAAAAAAGCTATTGCTGACGGAATGGTAAAAAAGAGTGAAGTTTTAGACGCTCTTATTGTGCGTACAGCTAAAGAATACAGACGTGCTGACGGAAGTTATGTGCGTTTTGGTGATAATGCCGCAGTGATTCTCAAAGATAATCAACCGGTAGGAACCCGTGTATTTGGTCCTGTAGCACGTGAAGTACGTGCTGAGTATCCTGAAGTTGCATCTCGCGCACTAGAAGTTGTATAAGGATTTTTTATGATGCACATTAAAAAGAATGACCAAGTAAAAATAATTGCAGGTAAAGACAAAGGTAAAGAAGGCACTATTATCGAAGTCTTACCTGGAAATGAGAAAGTATTAATAAAAGGAATTGGCCTTATGACACTGCATAAAAAAGCACGTCGTCAAGGTGAAGTTGCTGGTATTAAGAAAGAAGAATCGTATATTAATGTTTCAAATGTGATGCCGATATGCACCGCGTGTAAACTACCTGCCAGAATCAATGTCAAAGTTCTGGAAAATGATAAGAGAGCTCGCTTGTGTAATCGTTGCAAGGAAATTATCTGAGGTTGATGATGGAAAAGGTTCACAAAGCACGACTTGAAGAAGTATATACAAAAGAGATCCGTCCAGAGTTGCAAAAGACCCTAAAACTGAGCAACATTATGGAAGTTCCTAAGATACAAAAGATTGTTATCAACGTGGGCGTAACAGGTTCTATCGCTGATAGCAAACTTGTGCAAACAGTTGAGCAAGCATTGGGCAGCGTTTCAGGACAATCTCCTGTACGTACCAAAGCACGTAAATCTATTGCAGGATTTAAGCTCCGTGAAGGTATGCCTGTAGGTGTAATGGTCACGCTACGCAGAAAACGTATGTATGAATTTTTAGATAAACTTATAAACTTAGCATTACCTAAGGTACGTGACTTCCAAGGTGTAACAACCAAGTTTGATGGTCGCGGTAACTATAACCTCGGTGTCAAAGAATGGATTATTTTCCCTGAGCTTGACCAAGGTTATAATGAAAAAACGTTTGGTATGAACATAACAGTTCATACATCAGCTAAAACTGATGAACACGGATATGAGTTACTGAAAAAATTTAATATGCCGTTTAAAACTCGCAAGTAATATTCAATCGAGGATACTGATATGGCCAGAAAGGCTTTAATCGAAAAAGCAAATCGCGAACCGAAGTTCAGTGTGAGACAACGTAATCGTTGTAAACTCTGTGGACGACCACGTGCGTATATGAGAATGTTCATGATGTGTCGTCTATGTTTTAGAAAGTTAGCATTAGCAGGTATGCTTACCGGCGTTAAGAAAACTAGCTGGTAAGATTTAGGAGAACTACATGTCAATTGATACGATCGGCAATTTTTTAACGATTATACGTAATGGTATAATGGCATCTAAACCATTGGTTTTAGTACCTTATTCCAACACACGCCATGAGATAGCATCTGTTTTAAAAGATAAGGGGTTCATCAAAGACGTTATTGTTCTTGATGAAGAAGGTAAAAAAGTTTTAAAAGTCTATCTCAAGTATGTTAATGGCGAATCCGTTATTCATGAAATTACACGCATAAGTAAACCGAGTGGTCGTACATATGTTGGTATAGGTAACGTTAAACCTGTGATAGGTGGCTTAGGTGTAACTATATTATCAACCAATCGCGGCATTTTAGCGCAAGACCAAGCTAGAGCGTTAAATGTAGGTGGCGAAGTTATTTGTACCGTTTGGTAAGGAAACATCATGTCAAAAATTGGTAGAAAACCGATAGATATTAAAGATACGAACATTGAGATTAAAGGACAAGATGTTCATTACAAAGGTAAGAAAGCCACAGGTGTTTTCACATTGCCTCAAGAACTCAAAATTGTAATGAATGGTAAAAAACTCACTGTTCTACCTAAAGAAACAGACGTAGCTCGCAAAATAAATGTGCTGTGGGGCATGAGTCGCGCATTGCTTGCTAATAAAATTGCTGGCTCTGAACAATTATTTGAAAAACAGGTTCAAATTAATGGATTAGGTTTTAAAGCGGCATTATCAGGCAAAAAGCTTGAACTTAATATTGGATATACTCATAAAATTAATCTCCAATTACCAGAGTCTGTTACACTTGAAATCGACAAAACAGGACAACTTTTAACATTTAAATCTCCAGATAAAGAGTTATTGGGAGCTATTTGTGATAAAGTGCGTTCGTTTAGACCACCAGAACCCTATAAAGGTACTGGTATAAAATTGGTAACAGAAACCATTTTGCGTAAAGCTGGTAAAGCTAAATCTGCAGCGTAATGAATAATACAGGACTTAAAGGATTTAAAACATGTCTTTAGTATCAAAAAATAAACACAAAACCAGACGCAGAACATTACGTGTTCGTAATGCTGTTAAGGCGCATAGTACGCATCCTCGTGTCAGCATAAATAGAAGCCTTGATCATATTTATGCACAAATTATTGATGATGCTGCACATACAACATTAGTAAGTGCATCTTCATTGAACATGAAAGATGTAAAGGGCGATAAAAAGGCTGTTGCAAAAGCAGTAGGTCTTGAGCTTGCTCGTAAAGCTAAAGAAAAAGGTATTGAGCGTGCTGCGTTTGACCGTGGTCCTTTCTTGTATCATGGACGCGTAAAGGCATTGGCTGAAGGTTTGCGTGAAGGCGGATTGCATATTTAACGTATCTAGGATTTTACATGGCAGAAAAAGAAAAAAAAGAAAAAGTATCGGCTGAAAAATCATCTAACGAACGCTCACCAGTTGAACGTTCTGAAAAGCAAGCCGTAAGATCAGTAAACGAACGCTCAGGATCTGAAAGATCAGGAGCATCAAAATCATCATCATCTGAAAAAGGTTTTGTTGATACTGTGGTTGATGTTCGACGTGTTACTAAAGTTACACAAGGTGGAAAAAGATTCTCTTTCTCTGCTTTAGTTGTTTCAGGTGACCGTGAAGGTAATGTTGGTATAGCTCTTGGTAAGAGCCGTGAAGTTGCATCTGCTATTGCTAAAGCAACTAACCGCGCACGCAAAGACCTTATTACCATTCCAATGCGCGGAACAACCATTCCTTACGACGTTGAAGGCAGACATGGTGCAAGTAAAGTTATCATCCGTCCAGCATACAAAGGTACAGGTGTTATTGCAGGTGGCCCAATGCGTGCTATTTTTGAAGCAGCCGGCATTAAGGACGTATTAGCTAAGTCTATTCGTTCAGCTAACCCTCAAAACGTAATTAAGGCTACGCTTAACGCGCTTGCTAAATTACGTTCAGCAAAACATATTGCACATCTTAGAGGTAAGTCAGTAGAAGAAATAGTTAAGGGAAAAAATGTTTCAGCTTAATACACTCAAATCACTCGTAAAGAAAAGAAAACGTATTGGTCGTGGCGGTGCACGCGGTGGAACATCTGGCCGTGGTAACAAAGGTCAGAAGGCTCGTTCTGGTGCACATATCGGACCAGTCTTTGAAGGTGGACAAATGCCATTGTCTCGCCGTCTACCAAAACGTGGTTTTAATAACGTTAACTTTAGAGACGAAGTAGTCATTATTGGCCTTAAAGAACTTGAAAGCTCATTTGCTGCAGGTGAGACCGTAAACCAACAATTATTAATTGAAAAAGGGTTACTGTCAGCTCGTAAAAGCAAAAGCGGAGCTCTTTTAAAAGTATTAGGCAATGGTGAATTAACCAAAAAATTAATTGTACATGCTGATGCATTTAGCAAATCAGCTGAAAAAGCAATTACAGATCGTGGTGGGCAAGCAATAATAAAGGAGCAATGAAGCCATGGTTCTCTTAAAAAGTTTTAAGAATATTTTCTTAGTTCCTGAATTAAGAAAACGAATGTTGTTCACCTTAGGTATTTTAATTATTGACCGCATTGGTCTTTTAATACCTGTCGTTGGTGTGGATGTTAGTTCTTTAGGTAACCTCTTACAGCAGTCGAAACAACTTGGTGGTATGTTAAATTACCTCGATTTGATTTCTGGTGGTGGCCTTGCACATGCAACACTTTTTGCACTAGGTATCGGGCCCTACATCTCAGCGTCGATTATGATGCAACTTCTTGGTATGGCTATTCCTAAATTCGAAGCCTTGCTTAAAGAAGGTGATTATGGACGCAAGATTCTTAACCAATATACTCGCTACCTAGCATTAGGGTTGGCAGTCTTTTGGGGTTCTTTCTACGCACTCTGGCTTGAACGCAATAACATGGTATTAACTCCAGGTTGGGGATTCAGAATAATGTTTGTTCTTTCTCTGGCTGTTGGTGCTCTATTTGTTATGTGGTTGGGTGAGCAGATTTCTCTCTATGGTATTGGTAATGGTAGTTCAATGATCATCTTTGCAGGTATCGTTGCACGCTTTCCAGGTTATATCCATAAAACAATTCAATTCATTGAATTAGGCAATATTGATGCAGTTGTCAGCCTTCTTGTTCTTGCGATATTTATTTCCATTACTGCAGGAATAGTATTCCTTGAAAAAGGCGAACGCAAGATTCCTGTACAGTATGCACGTAGAGTTATTGGCAATAAGATGTTTGGTGGGCAAAGCTCATACATTCCATTTAAGATTAATACTGCAGGTGTAATGCCCGTTATTTTTGCAAGCTCAGTACTTGTATTTCCTATGCAAATAGCTCAATGGTTTTCCGATAAATTAGAATTCTTAACAGTTTTTACTGACTATCGTAGTCTTGTGCACAATATCCTTGAAGCTCTTCTTATTATCTTCTTTACCTATTTCTATACCGCAACCATGTTCCAGCCGGAAAAGCTTGCAGAAGATCTTAAAAAGAGTGGTGGTTTTGTTCCAGGATATCGCCCAGGTAAAAAGACAGAAGAATATTTTACCTACATTTTAAACCGTATTGGTTTTGTAGGGGCGCTTTATTTAGCAGGTTTGGCAGTGTTTCCAAACTTCCTTATGGTGATATTTAACCTGCCATTCTATTTAGCAGGTACCTCACTACTTATTTGTGTTGGTACAGCATTAGACTTGGCAGCTCAGATCGAATCTTATTTGATCGAGCGTCGATATGAAGGCTTCTTATCATCAGGTAGATTAAAAGGCAGGTTGATACGGTGAAAAGCGCGCGCAACATTGTTATCTTTATTGGTCCTCCTGGGGCT
>CAZJQM010000003.1:0-18607 GCA_964548355.1 uncultured Pseudomonadota bacterium | reverse complement strand
TATATCCCCAAATCTAGTAAACTTTTTAACATGGATCCCATACTTCTACTTTTTCTCTCCTAAACAGCAGTACAATCAGTTTCAATTTACTTTTAAAACAAGTAAATATATTCAAGCTAAGCTTATGAAAGTAGCGCCATTTGTTACTGCATCACACAACATCTATAAGCATATTTGCATAGATTCATTACTTCAAAAAAATGCTCTTGGATTCGATACCCTTGATAACTTTTTTGGTACCTTAGAAAACAGATCAACGTTACTTCATGCATGTAGCATTAAGCGCCTGATTATGAATTTAGAATCTAATACTTTTAAAGGTGATCCTTCCTTCTTTTCACAAGCTGGAAAGGTGTTTGCATCTTACAATCTCTTGTGCCATGTAAAACAAGATTTAAGTGCAATTTTAGAAACCATTGGATCTATGGATGTATATGTCGCTATGGCCAAACTATATAAAGAAAAACAAGCAACTTCTACACCATTCTGTTTCGCACAATTTATGAGTTTTGACAAACCTTATCTAGCAATTAACAATGGCTGGAATCTTACCCAAGAACAGGAACAAAAAGATTTCACCTCAATTATCTTAGATGGCAATGAGGCTCGAGTAGCTTTTTTACCAAACCCAGATGTTGTAGAAAAACAGACCAACTTAGAAACAGCAGTACATTGTATTTTGATGGCACAGGTATTTGGTATTGCACCGGCGCAGAGTATGTCTTTCACACCTTTTGCCCGTATTAATACCTGCATCGATTGTAGCAAAAGCTTTAACACTCAAGTGACAAAATCAGAAGCCATAATGACCCGCATTAAAGATTTAGAGCCAAACCAGTTCAGCTTTACGGTACTTAATAAGCTCTACAGTAATGGTAATCCCGTAGCAACTCCTACATTAGAAAAAGCATATACAGAAAGTATCGCCCAATACAGGAATTCTCTGGTCATGCAAACGACCTATAACCCTGCATTGCTTGAGCTGGCCAACCAGGAGCCAGCAGTTTATAAAACCTGTAAAACAGATATAATTAACTAAAATGAAGGTTTTGGTAATTACTAAAAAGCCTCTAAAAAGAGTAAAAATAAATTTTTTTTAAAATAGGCTTAAATTGATGGAGAAAATCATGGTTTTTCGTCGGATTTCACTTCTTATTCTTACAACTCTTTTAGTGCCCATGCCGGCGCAAGCTATGCCTAATCCAATTAAGTGGGTATGGTCTTTACAGCCAATTTACTGGGTTGGTAATAAAACTGATAGATTTACAGAACGTTGTCTTCATTTGCTTGCCAACAGAAATAGATATAAACAAGATTTTTATCAGTTAGTGATCCCAGCTGTTTCCACAACCACAACTCTTTTTAGCGAAAAAAATGGCGACTTTAAAAAAGTTCGACAACTACAAATCAATAATCAATATGCAAGCCAAACAACGTATTTTCTTGACGCTGTTCAAACTGTTATAGATGATATTACTAATAACCGTGTACGTGTTTCTTCGCCATTGCAAAACTTTCCTGAAGTTCTAGCAGAAGTCCCATATCCACAAGTTATTAACACTCAGCCAATACTTGCTGCAAAAGAAATGGTTAAGAGATCTTTGGGTAATTGCGATGCTCAAAGTTACCAACATCTTAGAGGCCTTTTAGCGCATCTTGAAAATATACATTCACTATCTAATAGCAATACAAGAACTCTCGCTTATGAAACTTGTAAAGTTATTGTAGGTGCAGCAGTTATAATCGGTATTACTGGTTGGTTGATTAAAAAGAAATATAATCAATGGAAGAATCCAAAAGAAAAAGATGCCAAATCTTCCATTCAGCAAGAATTAGAGAATGTACAAGCTTAAAAAATTACTAACCTTATCTTTTATTATTTCACTGTGCTTCCAACCTATCTTTGCAGGAAAAGATAGAATTTTAGGATCTCAAGACACTATTCAAATAGATGATACTCGCCACACAAGAATACAAAGCATAAGCTCGTCAGATGTTCTTCAGACCAACGCCCAAAAGCAGCCAATTACCTTTATTAATAGTAACACCGGTAACTTTTCTGTTCAGATAGGCGACAAAACAATATCGCTTCAAGATGATGTTGTTAAGCTACTTAATGAAGACACAGATAATGTCGGTGAAACTCTTTCAAAAGTATCTAAAAATTTACGTACTTTGCTCTGGACAATGGAACAAATCAATGACAATGGATTTTTTATAGAAGCTCCTTATCTTTCATTGTTAAAAGCAGCAGCGCTTTATGATAAGAAAAACAATGACACGAAAGAATATATTGTCACTTTTAATATTGCAACAAGTCGAAGTATGAATCTTGTAGCAAAATTTAAAGAGGCTTCTTTGTACCAATTGGCACAAAAATGTGATAAAAAAAATGAAAAGATAAGGGATGTGCAATCTTATTTAAATTCTGTTACATATGGTCCTATTCCACCAATTCCTGAAACAACAGAGCTTACAGGGAACTTAACACCACAACCTGAAGACATTCCTGTTTCTCCCCAACCTCTTCCAAATGACAAACCACAAAGTATCCAAAGATCCTACATGAAGATTGCAACTATCTTAGGCCTCATTGCATCAGCTCCATTTATTTTCGCCTTCACAAAAAAGAAATTTAGTGAATATAAAGCTCAAAAAAAGATAGAAGATAAAAATTCACAAAATTCAGCTTCTCAACAATTAGAACCTCAAGCCTCATAAACCTCCCTCATTGATTCTAGCGCTAAAAAAGCTATAGTTTATGTAACTAATAGCTTTAAGGACGCATATGAAATCGCTCGAAATACGCAAAAAGTTTTTTGATTTTTTTATCAAACACGGTCATCAGAAAGTAGAAAGCTCATCTTTAATTCCCGCACAAGACCCTACCCTGCTCTTTGCCAATGCTGGCATGAACCAGTTCAAGGATGTTTTCTTAGGCAAAGAAAAAAGGCCTTATACTCGTGCTGTATCTATTCAGAAATGCGTGCGTGCTGGCGGCAAGCATAACGATTTAGAACAAGTAGGTTTTACCAAACGCCATCTGACCTTCTTCGAAATGATGGGTAACTTTTCATTCGGTGACTATTTCAAAAAAGAAGCAATTCAGTTTGCATGGCAGTTTTTAACTGAAGATATCAAGCTCCCCAAAGATAAATTATATGCATCTGTATTCCGCGAAGATAATGAAGCATATGATATTTGGCATAAGGCCATTGGCTTACCCACAGAACGCATTGTACGTTTAGATGAAGCCGATAACTTTTGGCAGATGGGGGATGTTGGCCCTTGTGGACCATGTACAGAAATCTATATCGACCGTGGTCCAACCTATGGCTGTGATGGCAAAAAATGCGCACCTGGATGCCACTGCGATCGTTTCTTAGAAATCTGGAATTTAGTATTCATGCAGTATGATCGTCAGCCAGATGGTAAGGATAAACCACTCAAGCATACCGGTGTCGACACCGGTATGGGCTTAGAACGCCTATGTGCCGTTGCTCAAAATAAAGATTCAGTATTTTTAACTGATTTATTTGAACCTATCATTAAAAAAATCGAACAACTCACCAAAGTTTCTTATGCTCAGCAAGACGAAAAAGGTAAAGCATCATTTCATGTTTTAGCTGATCATATTCGTTCAAGCGCTATGATTATTGCTGATGGTGGTTCACCCTCTAACGAAGGTCGTGGATATGTTCTACGAAAAATTATTCGCCGCGCAGCACTCTTTGCACAAAAACTTTCTCCTAACAATATTTTCCCAGAACTAGTAGACCCATTGTGCGACATGCTCGGTTCTATTTATCCTGAATTGCTCACCAATAAAGAAAAAATCAAAAAGATACTCAGTTCTGAAATTGAAAAGTTTGCAGCTAACTTGGTACGCGGTCAGCATATTCTTGAAACTTATTTCCAACAAAGTTCGAATAAAACTATATCAGGGGAACAAGCATTTAAGTTATACGACACGTTTGGCTTTCCCTTGGAGCTGATTAAGGTCATAGCCCAAGAACGTGGCTTTAAGGTCAATTTAGATGAATTTGAAAAAGAGATGGAAAAACAACGTGAGCAGTCGGGCAAAAAAGTAACAACTCAAACTATTGAAATACCAACTTCGCTCACAACAACATTTACCGGCTATCAAGAACTGAAAACAACATCACCTATCATTGGTTTAATTCATGACAACGAACTTGTAAATCAAGTTCCTGCTGGTGCGCAAGTGTGGGTTATCACACAACGCTCTCCATTCTACGTTGAGAAAGGCGGCCAAATTAGCGACCAGGGTTGGATAGAAGTTGGTGGCAAAAAAACTAATATCGAAAATCTTAAGTTCTTTGATGCAGCTATCGGTGCACACATTACAACACCTGTCGCTTTAAAAGTGGGTATGGATGTTACCCAGATCGTTGATCAAGAACGTCGCCTTAACACCATGAAGAATCATACAGCAACGCATTTACTTCAAGCAGCTTTAATCGATGTTTTAGGCAAACAAGTTAAACAATCAGGTTCACTTGTTGATCCTGATTATCTACGTTTCGATTTCACCTATCACGAAAACTTGAGCCCAGAAACTATCAAAAAAGTAGAAGAAATTGTTAATCGTAAAATCATGGAAAACATTCCTGTTAATATCAGCACTACAACCTATAAGCAGGCTGTTGAACGCGGTGTAATCGCCTTCTTTGGTGAAAAATACAACATGGAAAATGTGCGGGTTGTGGAAGTGCCAGGTTTCTCTGCAGAACTGTGTGGTGGTACCCATGTGCAACGCACTGGTGACATTGGATGTTTTAAAATTACTGAAGTTTCTACATTAGGCGCTGGCAATCGCCGCTTGGTAGCCTTAACAGGGCCTAAAGCAGTTGAATTATTTCAACAAAATTGTGCTATTACTAAAACTTTGTCTCAAGAATTTTCAGTTCCTGCTGACAAAATTGTTGATGCTGTTCATAAGCAAAAAGAGGCTTTAAAGCATCTGCAGACAGAAGTAAAAAATCTGAAAAAGCAGTTAACCAGTCTCCAAATACCAACATGGTTATCTGGCATGGAAACAGCGGGGAAAACACCGTATCTCTTTGTTTCATTGCCTGACTATCAACCAGATGAACTCAAAGATATTGTTACTCAGTTAATTAAACAGCACAAAGGATTGTATTTCCTTGTATCTTCAACTGATACCAAATCAAACTTTGTGGTCGGTATTTCGCCAGACCTTACAATTGACACTAAAGCCCTACAACGCTGGCTTAATGAAAACTTAAGCCTACGTGGTGGCGGTAGTGGCCAATTTATTCAAGGTGGCGGACCACGCATGGATGCATCGTGGAAAGATGCAATTAAAAACTGGCTTAAACAACAAAATTAATTAATGTGGAGAATGTTATCTTCTTCAATGCGTTGCGCAGGAGAAAGCTCTAATGTTGGCATGTTTTTACATGGACATTCGGCTAGTGCAGATTGGATAGCAGAAGAACAGCGCATACAGAAAATTGCTACAGAATAGCCAAAGTTTTTTACCATTGTTTTTTCTCCCTAAAAGATAACTGACTTGTGCTAATAAAACTAACAGATGTATTAGTTATTGCAAGCACAAAGTTTCTTATTTGTAATTTTTATGCAAGAGTTGTTTTAAAAACACACCTGTAAATTTACATAAAGAAATGTTTTACAGAGAGACGAGCATTAAAAAAGGGGCCTTGAGAGCCCCTTTTATTTTTATCTTTCTTCTACCACAATTTCACCAGATCCTGGCCTAATTGGCAGACGTGGCGTTGTGCTACCAGCAACCATAACAGACCCTGCTACATATTCCGGGTCTTTATGCCCAATATAAAAGCTTTTGGTAAGGCCCACTTTGAACCCTTGGATTGCATGTACCTTGCGCCCTAGGCTTGCTAAAGGCTCATCAAGGCCTATGACTTCTATTGCACGTAAATAAGAAATTGTCTGCAAACCATCAAGCACTTCGTGGTGATGCGATTCTGGGGCTATGATAATATCCCTGTCTGGAGCTGCAGCAATATCAAGTTTAACTGAGATTTTACTGCGGGTTTGATTATAAATATCACACGTAAGCCCGTGCGCTTGGTATACCAATGCTAGGGGCACTAAAACTAATAATTTTTTCATAGTAATTCCTTAACGACGTTCTACGACTAATTCACCAGAACCTGGATAGATAACCACTGTAGGTGAATACTGTTGTGTAATAGTTGTCACATTTTTCGGGTCTACATAGTTATAATTGCGGTGAGCAACATTAAACTCATAATTCCAGAATGGCCATTTAATTTTATGAATAGTTTTCATCAACGCCACTGGTTCTGAAAGACCGCGCACTTCAATGGCACGGGCAAATTTTATACCCGTATTGATAGTTCTCTGTTCACCACGCGGAATAATCAGATCTATATCTTTTGCCGCAACCAGATCAACTTTAATAACGAGTGTACCCGATGTTTGATTGGTAAACTTATATGACCAAGCATGAGCAGAGTTAACTGCTCCTAGAGTTGCTAATGCGATAGCACATAAAATACGCATGTAATTCCTTTGCATTAATAAAATAATGTTTCGATCATTTCTACAGATTTGCCTATAAGTTCCTGAACTTCAGTAGCTGGCTGATTAAATGAAGCAAGCACATAATCAGGGACATCTTCACGATTTTCCGGACGTCCAATCCCAAAGCGTAACCGCTTAAAATCTGGCCCCATATATTCGATTAAAGACCGCAAACCATTATGACCTTTATGGCTACCTCCCAGACGAAAAGCTAATTTACCAAATGGTAGTTCAAGTTCATCGTGTACCACCAAGATATTCTCAGGCTTAATACCTTTCTTTTGCAGAGATGGTATAACTTGCCCAGATACGTTCATAGTTGTCTGAGGTTTGATCAACAAAACAGGCCTATCGTTAATTTCTATGGAAGTCGCTTCCATATTCCCTTGTGTCTTCCAAGTTTCATTGCAGCGATGTGCAAGCTCATCAAGGACACGAAATCCAATATTATGGCGAGTTTTAGAATAAGTCAGGCCTGGATTACCCAGGCCTATAATAACTTTAATATCTGTTGGTGCAGTTGTGAGTTGCTGCATAGTCCATTTACTTTTTAGTAGCTACGTTTGGGGTTTTAGCGGTGTCATTAGAAGCTAGCTTTAACGCTGTTGCTTCTGTCTTTTTAGTTTTTTTGCTGTCATCATAACGCTTGTTCATGAAATCAACAATGTTGTCAGTTTTAGTAGCATTTGCAGATGCATGTACTCCCATGCCTTTTGCTAATACTAAATCATAGCTGCTGATGTTACGGAATTCTTCAACTTCATCTTGCATCTTCTTAATAAATTTCATCTCAACGCTTTGTGTTTGCACTTTTGCATCTTCTTCCATTTGAGAAACTTTAACTTGAAGATCTCTTTGTTTGCGGCGGAATGCATTAACTTCTTCTTCTAGAGCTTCTTTAGCCAAAAGACCTTCTTTGCCTTTGATTTCATTTGCTTTAGCTTGTAAATATTCTTGGTCTTTTTGAAGTTCAGCAACACGCTTTTGATTTTCGGTTTGAACTTGATTGCTTAAGTCTTTCCATTCAGCAGATTGGAGCATTACTTCTTGAGGGTCATATACACAGCAGTTAAGTGCAAGAGCAGGTTTTGGTGCAGGTGCAGCAACTGGTGCTATAGATGTTGCTGGTTTAAAGGCCGCTGGAGTTGCAGGAGTATCAGCTTGTAAACTAAATGCACTCACCAGAGTTAAACCAAGCATATATT
This sequence comes from uncultured Pseudomonadota bacterium, assembly GCA_964548355.1. Classification (GTDB taxonomy): domain Bacteria; phylum Babelota; class Babeliae; order Babelales; family JABCYS01; genus CAZJQM01. The sequence goes on along the minus strand of CAZJQM010000003.1, from coordinate 10,829 downwards.
TATAATTCATATGATCCTTTCAGGGAAAACAATAATCTACTTATGTATGCAAAGTACATGCTACATCTTTTTCACAAGAAAGAAAACTGGGCTTTTAACTCCTATACCACATCCTTACCACTAGCTTCCTTAACTCTTCGATGATAAATAATGGCACGGTCACTAATAACACAATGCCAAACTCTTCGATCGTCAGCGGTACGGTATGGAATAATTTTTGCAGGAATGGCACATGCACGACTAGGTATTGTAATAGCGCTACAAAAGCAGTAGCCAATATAAGCCAGCGATTAGAAAAGAGCCCACTTTTGAATACCGATTGGGTTTCAGACCGACAGTTCCAAGCATTAAACCATTGATACATCGCCATGGTTAGTAATGCCATAGTACGTGCCTTATCAAGATCATATTGATACCAGTTAAATATTAAAATGGTGCCTATTCCCATAGGTAATGCCATATAACAGACTTTTAACAACAACTTGCGGTCGACGAGCTTACCGCCCCTTTTGAGCCATTTTTTGTGCAACAACCCTTCTTCCTGGGGTTCCATGGCCAATGCGATATCTAAAAATCCGTCAGTAACCAAATTAAGCCATAGAATTTGAGATGCTAAAATTGGTGTTGGTAAATTCGCGGCCAGCGCAAAAAAGACGACCAATACTTCACCAAAGTTGGTAGCAAAGAAATATAAGATTACACGGCGCAAGGCATAAGAAATATGGCGCCCTAATTCTATGGCATGAATGATATGGGAAAATGAATCGTTTAGTAAAATGACATCAGACGCTTCTTTGGCTACTTCAGTACCCACGCCACCCATTGCGATACCAACATCAGCTGCTACCAATGAAGGTGCATCATTAACGCCATCTCCGGTCATGGCAACCGTTTTGCCAAGTTTGTGAAACAAGTTCACCAGCTTTAATTTATTTTCAGGCGTCAAACGAGCATACACTGTAATTTTATATATTCTCCTGATCAATTCTTCTTGGGATAGCTGGTTAAATTCAGAACCATCCAAATATTCATCACCTTCATTAAAAATTCCCACATGGCGCCCAACATATAAAGCTGTGGTAATATGATCGCCCGTAGCCATAACAACATGCAACCCCGCACTACGCGCTTGTTCAATAGCTTGTTTAACATCCGGACGAATCGCATCCTGAATGCCGTAGATACCAACAAAGTCCAATCCTGATTGTGTAAGTTTATCAAACCATGTTGGATCATTTTTCATCTCGCTAAGTTCAAACTCTTTTACACTCAGTGCAAGAACACGCAATCCTTGTTCGAGCATATTATGCAGAGCATGTTCATCGTTTTCGGTTATCTTATTTGAACGTGCAATAACAGCTTCAGGTGAACCGACTACAAAGATAATGCCTTTGCTTTGATATGAAAAAGCTGCAGTGTGCAAACGTGTTGTCGGGTTAAATGAACTATCAAACACAGGAATATATGATTTTTCTAACGTATCACGGTCACATCCAATCTTTTTGCTAAAGATTAATAATGCTGCTTGCGTTGGATCCCCTTCAAGTTCAAACGTATTGCTCTCAGGATTTAATTTCACTTCTGCTTGGCTTAAAAGGCACGCAGCTATACTCATCTGGTTAACCTGAGGATGTGTAGGCTCTACTGCCGCTCCTTTTAATGTAATTGAACCTTGTGCAAAATAACCAACACCGGAAACATCATATGTGTGTCCGTCAGTCCATATTTTTTGCACCATAAGCTCATTACGCGTTAATGTCCCTGTTTTATCAATAATCGCTATTTCGGTACGTCCCAATGAGTCCACACCCTGCAATTTCTTTACCAATACTTTTTGTTGTGCCATGCGATATGCACCAGTGACTAACACAAGCGTTAGAACAACAGGCAAGCCTTCGGGTACAACGCAAATAAATAAGGCGGTCAGCATCACTAATAGATCGTTAAATGGTTTCCCGTAATACAAGCCAATGAGCAAAAGAAAACCGCAAATACCTAGAATTAAGAGCAAAATCGAGTGTGAAAGTTTATCAAGCTCGCGTTGTAAAGGAATATCGGTATGAATTGATTCTACAACTTTTTGTAGACGGCCTATTTCACTATTAACCACTGTTGCAGTAACGATCGCCTTGCCAGCTCCTGTCAAAATATACGTCCCTTTAAATACCATATTTTTTTGTGCATAGATGGGAGTTTCATCAGATATCCAATCAGCTATTTTATGCACAGGCTCAGATTCACCAGTCAATAACGATTCATCGATAAGCAATGAATTTGATTGGATAATGCGTGCATCGGCAGGCACACGTTCGCCTTCTTGGAGCACAATAAGATCTCCAGGGACCAACAGTTCATCGGAAATAATATCTTTTTTACCATCACGAATAACAATACAATTTGCTTTGATATATTTGCGCAAACTATCAAGCAAGGTATGAGTTCTGCCTTCCTGAATTGTACCAACCATTGCATTGAAAAATAAAACAGCACTGATAATAAATGCATCAGTATGAGAACCCGTAAAAAAAATAATTGATGCTGCAAGCAAGAGAATATAGATCAGTGGATTTTTAAATTGTCCTAGGAAAACAAAAAATAATGGGGTTGGTTTTTCTTCAGCTAGTTTATTGGGCCCGTATTTTTTAAGCAGTTTACTAACCTCAGATGAAGATAAACCGTTATTAATATCGGTTTTTAATTCTTGTGCTAACTCCGCTACTGTTGCATGATAGGGCTTCATTTTTTCTGAGCTCCTTTATTTTTCTGGAGCCATTCCACAAATGCTTTTAATGCTTTATAACGGTGATGATATTTTTTTTCTTCTTCAGTTCCACGTAGTTTTGAAAATTGTTGTTGCGAACCGTTAGGAATAAAAATTTCTGTGTAGGGCATTTCTGGATTTTTTGGTCTGCCAGCAGGATCCATTAATGTCCCTTCACATACACCATCAAAGAAATGATAATCGATGCCACTGTCTGCATACACCAAACAACATTTCATACTTGCACGTGGATCATCTTGTGCTAGCTTCCAAATTCCTTCAAGGCCAATGGCTTTGACCATAAATTTAGAAAATGTTCCAGGAAACAAAGGATATTTGTGTAAATTAATCCCACCGTCATCAATCAGGACCGGTGTTTGCGTTAGACGCCATGCTTCTTGAGCCTTACCTAAGGCAACTTCATGCAAATCAAGTGTTTGATACTCAGCAAGCTCTATTGACGTTTGTTCTAATTGAATTGATGGATCTAATTCAGCTAACCAACGTTTTACTTCTTCAAATTTTTTTTTATTGGAAGTAACAAACATTATTTTGGCCATACATAATCACCCAGAATTTTTAATTTTCTGTGTAGCTTACTCAGGATTTTATGAGAGGCCAAGAGTTTTTACTTTCTGATAACAATCATAGAAATGGTAGTACCGGCAAATATGCCAATGATAGGATCTTGAATAACGCAGAGCAATGCTACCAATAGTGACAGCCAAAAGCTTTTTTTGTCAGTTTTATACAAATGCTCAAAATGTTCACGTTCGATCATGCGTATTGCCACAAAAACTAACATTGCTGCAATAATTGCCATGGGCATAAAAGTGAAAAAGTTAAAAAGGAAAAGTGAAATGAGTGCAACAAAAACACCACACAATCCTTGAGAAAGCTTATTGTTGCCACCAGTTTTAATATTCAAGGCTGTGCGAGCAAGCGCTGCTGTTGCAGGAATACCGCCTACAAGTCCACTAACAATATTGCTCAAGCCCAATCCTAATAATTCTTTACGATCATTGTGTTTTGTTCTGGTCATACGATCAGCAATTTTTGCAGAAAGCAATGTTTCTATTATCGCTACTAAAGCAACAGCCATACCAGAAATAAGTAACGATGTAGAAAATTTAAACGTCGGCATTTGCACAAGTTGCATGGAAAGCTGGCCAAAACGCGTACCTAATGTTTCTACAAAAGGTAAGAACCCGACATACGAACCATAACCAATAATAAGAGCAGGAATGGTAACTGTGATAATGCTTGGAATATGAGGCACAAAAGATTGAATGAGCAATAAAACTGCTAGGAAAATAATGAAAATCAATAAAGAATAGATCGATGCCTGATTGGCATGCTGCAATGATTCAACAACATTTGCAAGAATTGATTCATGTTTATGCAGGCCATACAATGACAATGCAAAATTAATCTGATTTAAAGCAATGATACATGCCACACCCAATGTAAAACCATGAATGACAGCTTCAGGAATATAATGAATAAATCGTTCAAGACGGAAATAATAAGCGATAAGAACAAAAAAACCAACCACTAATGCTAGGGTTGGCAAACTATCAGATCCGCAGGTAAGTGCGTATGAGGCCAAAAGGCCAGAAAGTGCTCCGGTAGGACCTATGATATTGTAATGACTTGAGCCAAAAAACGCCGCTGTAATTGCTGCCCAAATCGCCGTTATGATACCGGCAATAGGCGTAGCTTGAGATGCAATTGCAAGTGAAATAGATAAAGGAATAGAAACAAGAGCAACGGTTAAACCTGATTTCCAATTACGAGAAAGACGAGATGTAAAAGAGGACATAGTGAGTGCCTTTAGTGCTTGCCCAGGCTACGTTTTTACTTTGAAGCAATATTCAAAGAAGCTTTAAACTTCGTCGGGCAGTCTACGCTTTGTAAACTGTTCTATCAATGTAAATTCATTGAAAAAGACTGGTGGAGGCGATGGGAATCGAACCCATGTCCGCGGAACAACAGATGCAAAGCGCTACATGCTTATTTAGGAAATATACTCATACATACCTTCCCAACAGAGCGTAATGTATGAGTTAGTTAGGTATACGACCAGATTACTCAACTAAAAATCCTTACCTGGAAGTCCTATCTGATTATACGTGTCAGATTAGCTGATAGACACGCCGCACTGACAAGCCTTATGACTGTACTAAAGCTTACGCAAAAGCGACAGCAGAAGGTGCATAACTAACGTTTGCATTTCTTGTTTTTGAACAATTGTTTAGCGAGCACTTATTCAACGCTCGGCATGCTCCTTACATGTGCTATAACACGTCGAAGCCTGTGCGCCCCCGTATATTTCAATGAATTTATTGATAGGATAAAATTATATGACTATAGCGTCAAGATACTCAGAACTTAACGTATCCCAATCAAGCTTAACATATCCCTGCTCGAGACATGCATTATTAATTTTTTCTTTGAATTCTTGGCTTTTTAGTTTATCAGTTATCTCTGGAGTCTCTTGAAATGTCTTATAAACATTCTTTATAGCTTTCCATGATAGATAGAGAACTACTGGTAATCCAACTAAACTTGAGCCAGATCGAGCACTCATCTTTCGCGTTTCAAGCCACATAGCACATGATCCAGCAACCAATAGAGGATATGTGATAAACCTTATCTGATTTGTTGTATAAATATGATAAATCTTTCCTGTTTTTTTATTTGCAAGAATATGAAGTTTTCCATCATGAACTTCAAAAATGTTTGCAATATCAACCACTTTAACAGAAGTATGTGCATGAGTAATTGAAGTAAATAAGCTGCTCGTTAGTAAGACTAATAATAATTTTTTCATGTTAATTCCTCTATTACTTCAATCGCACTAAGCTAGGCCAATAAGGGCTTATGTACCCTTTTTCTGCACATGCTTTATCAATTCTCTTTCTGAGTTCACTATCGTTATAAAGCATATTAGCATGCTTTTTCCCTGTTCTCCATAACTTGAAACTATACCATGCCATTTTACCACCTAAAAAGAGATAATAATTGAAAAGGATAACTAATATTTTATTAGATATTTTACTATTGAGACACCAGGTTAATATTGGCCATTGTTGAGAAAATTTTTTGGATATAGCAACATCAACAAAAATCTTGCTCGACGCCCTAAGGCTTTTTGGTAATAAAAAATTATTCTCTTCTGTCAAACGTACTAAATGTACAACAGGCACAGATGCAATAAGTGTTAAGCCAAGTTTTATGAGATTCGCTTTTTCTTTCCCCTGATAATAAGTATCAATTACATCCACTATAAGGCCATTTTTGGGATGTATCTCTAGTATGAAATCATTATCTTTAATTTCTAAAACATCGATATCATATTCACCATTATATGATTCTTTAATCTCTATTGATGCTAAAACTGGCATTGAAGAAAATAATGTAGTGAGTAATAAAATCAATGATGCTAACTTCTTCATATTAATCACCTTGTTGTAACCCTAGAGAATCAGTCGAAATCAGTTCTGTATTTGGCAATAGTTTATTCTTGATAACTTTACCTACATACCAAGCAGCAACTAATCCTGAAGCAATAATTACAGAACCAGGAAGAGCATTATTAACTTTGCCTGCTAACGTACGCAAATTAACTAAACCGTAATTTTTAATTGAACCTGCCTGAAAAACTCCTGATTGCCTTTTACCAATTAAAACTGGTGTATAGCTTAGTACTTGGTTAAAACCATGATCATAGCCATCAGTAACGTATTTAATGCCTAGTAATACCCCAAACAATAAACTTGTTGCTTGGGCCATTGTGGCATCATTTTTATAAAAAGGAGCTTTTTGTGATTCAGCCTTTATGCCATTAGAAAAAAGACAGAAAATAAGTGTGAAAATAAGCTTTTTATTCATAATTTCCCCCATATAACCTGTAAACAGGTTATCAGAATAGGAGAATTTCTCAATTGGCTATCTGTTTAATGAGACTTTTAAGCTAGAGAGTCTTTCTTTAACAAAAGCCAAGAATCTAAACTTTAGTGCCCAAGCTTTATTGGCATAGTAGGCAGCTGTAACTGGAAGAATGAGCGAACCTGCAACAACGGTATTAACAAACCATAAAGATTTTCTATTGCCGAATATACGATTTCGTTCGCTCATTATGTCGTTCCTATCTCGTCTCACAAAAAAACCATTTTTAATCTTTTCTTGAGATATTTCATCAACACTCTTCCCGTAATCTTGTATAAATTGAGCTTCAAGATCTTTGAGCTTTTTAACATCTTCACGATTTAATTGATAAATACCATGGCGGAACCCGCATGCCAAAGAAACAACTATGCATGCTAGTGCACCATAAATCATCGCGCTTTTTTTATAGGATTGTGTTTGGGTTTGTTGATGAACATCTACTGCTGCATAAATCATGCTTTGAAAAAACAATAGTGCTAATAATATTAATCTCTTGTACATATGTTACCTATATTTCTTCAATTCTCTTTGTGTTTCGCGCTTAATGTCCCGCTCTTTGATTGCTTCTTTTTTACCAGCTGCTTTTTTATGTTTGGCAATACCTAGTTCTACTTTGATCAGATTACGATCGTTTATATACATGCGTAAACCCACCAAGGTTATGCCCTTGCGTGATATGTCGCCCACCAGGCGCGATAATTCCCGGCGATGGACTAATAATTTACGGCTACGTTTAGCATCTTCTTCTTTTTTATTTGCAGCTTTGGCGTATGGCGTTATGTTGCAATTGATAAGAAATAGTTCACCATCGTGAATAGTTGCAAAAGTGCCCACTAATGAAACATGCCCTGCTTTGACCGATTTAACTTCGTCACCGGTCAGCACAATGCCAGCTTCTAGTTTTTCTAAAATTTCATAATCGAAAAATGCTTTTTTATTCTGCGCAACAACCTTCATGTGCGTTTTTTCTTTTTCACTTTAGAAAATATATATTTGCTCACAGGATACATAACAAGCGCCAAGGTTATTCCAACAATATTGCCGCCGATGACAAATGCCCAAACAGAAACATCACTCATATGAAGAGTTTTTTGTAGATACACATTAAAGCGATCCATCCATGCTGGATTCATTGCTGCAACATCAAGGCCAAAGCATGTATGCAATAACCAATACCCTATGCCATAATCAAATACGCATATAGGAACATAGGTAAACGGATTGCTCAGCACTGATGAAGTTGTAACCAATACCGCTGTATTGAGTGAAAAAAGCCATGAACATAAAAAGACAAGAGGATATTGCATGCCAATCCAAGGAGCAAACGAAATATACCAGGCTAAAGCAAATGAACGTGCCAGTTTTTCTGGGGAACGCTCTTTGAGCACCAAGGTACGTAAAAATGATTTAATTCGCTCAAACATGCTGGTTTTCCACCCAAAAGGCTGTATGCTAACTGTTAAAAGTGAATAAACAACGAGAGTTTTTGAAAAATACCAATCTTTTAGCTATCTTAATCTCATAATAGCTAAGCAGTCTAAAAGGAAACCTAAGGTTTTGCAATGTATACGCTTATTACTACATTCTTTTTCATAGCATTCAGCTTTGCACCTATTGAAGCTAGTATTTATGCACGACCTGCAACTAAAACTACGTTTATAGGTTCTGTTTGTTTTCCTAATCAGTGCAAGACATCACGATCACTTAGTGCCTATTACAAAGGCTGCAAAGTAGATATCACACAACGTAGCTATACGCTTAAAGATCGCCTTGATCATGATGAGTTTTATTATCTTTTCACACTCGATCCTGTACAACCAGAATCTCATACAAAAGATGTTCCTAATACATTTAGGCATTTTAAAATGCCAGCTTCCAATAACTATCTTTGTTATAAAGTACGCAAAAATCCGGTGTATTGGAATGCACGCTTTTCACCACAATTTGCACGCTCCATGGGACCAGAAAAAGCAAAAGATGCTTGGCATATTCAAAACATTAAGTTACCTGCTGAACAAGAAAAAAATGTCATTCATATTCCTGAGCACACTATTATCTTTTTGCTCAACCCGTCTTATATAGAACATCTCGAGCAAGAAGATTGGGATACGGAAATGAATACAACTAAGATCCCTAAAGTTGTTTTTAAAAATAATATTTCTGAAAAAGAACTTAACAAAATGCTTGATCATGCAACATTACTTACATCAGATCTAGACGTGTTTCACCGCAAGCCTACAGTGGTAAAAGAAGTACATCCAAATTCACCTATCATTGTTTCAATAGTCACTGACTGAAAGTTATTTATCAACTATGGCACGCACAACATTTGGCCGATTAACATTAGGAATAGAAACATCATGTGATGAAACAGCAGCAGCTGTATATCACTCAGAACGTGGAATTTTATCATCTATTTTATTTTCACAAGTACAATTACAACATCAGTATGGTGGTGTAGTTCCAGAATTAGCTTCTCGCGTGCATTTAGAAAAAATTAATTCCATTGTTGAACTTGCACTCAAGCAAGCAGATGTTGAACTACAGGATATTGATGTTTTTGCAATTACCAATAAACCGGGATTGCCGGGTTCATTATTAGTAGGACTCTGCTTTGGTAAAGCATTAGCATATGCACAAGATAAAAAATTAATTGGCATTAACCACCTTGAAGGTCATGCATTTTCAGCATTTTTAAATCACACAATTCCTTTTCCGCATCTATGCATCACAGCATCTGGCGGGCATACATCAATGTATCTCATTCGTGGATTTGGTGATTATGAAATTTTAGGACAAACAAAAGACGATGCTGCTGGCGAAGCATTTGATAAGATTTCTAAATGGATGGGCTTGGGTTATCCAGGGGGGCCGGTTATTGAACAACTCGCACGTAGTGTAGATTTTAAAGATTTCTTCCATTACCCTCGCGGGAATAATAAAACCTTGGACTTTAGTTTTTCAGGTTTAAAAACTGCAGTATTTTATGATCTAGTAAAAAAAGGATTTTCAGATTTAGAAACAAAGAATTTTAAAGACTCATTACCAGCCGCTCAAGAAATAAAGGCTCAAGTCGCTAGCTCATTGCTTGTATGTATCAAAGATATTTTTAAAGATAAGTTAGCATTAGCTTTAAAAGAGCATCCCAATGTTAAAGCGGTATCATTTGTGGGTGGTGTGGCATGTAATAAATATATTGGTAACGAATTGCGCACATGGTGCCATGAACGCGGTTTGGAATTATATATTCCAGAGCCTAAATACTGCACCGATAACGCAGCAATGATAGCGTTTGTAGGGAACTATAAAGCTGAACAAGGAAAATTTTCTGATCTTACGCTTGATATTTTTGAGTAGCTTGCGTTTGTTTAGCCTGTTGTCGTTTTTTGAAATAATTTTTTATCTCATAACCAGTTATTGCGACTAATATTACAGTTAATCCAACTATGGCATAGTTACGAATTTGTAATTGGCCTTTCATTTCTTCTTGATTCCAATTCGCATCACGCAGATCTCTTTGCAGTTGCTGAACTTTATCACTCAGATTCCCTACAAGATCCGTAGCTTCTGCCACTTGCGCATCTCTTGGATCAGATGGACCAACATTAGATACATTGACATCGGGAAGAGTTACAACAGTAAAAGCCGGGGGGCTGAATAAGAAAATGAGTAAAAAACTTAAAAATTGTATGCTTTTCATGATTTATCCCTAATTTAACTTTTAACTAAGTACGCCTTTAAGCATGCCACCACTGCAATACTGCATCACAAATTTGATTGTTTTGGTGATCATTGCTTTTTTTTCGTCAGTTAATTTTTCTTGTGGTTTCTCTTGTTCGGGCTTTTGTGTCTTTTTCGGAATTAATGCAAGAAGCATTCTGTAGAGTGAATATCCAGTAAAAGCTCCAGCGGTTATAGCGCCTGTTTCTAAAGCATAATAAATATTGTTATCTACAAGATTAAACCACAACCAAGGCTCCCATTCTAATGCTTCACATCCTACAAATTCTACATATTCACCATCTTTTTTATAGAAGAGCACATAAGCCGGATTATGTTCCATATCAACTTGTTTCAACAATGACAGCTTAATACAAGCAGATGCTAATAGAGCACC
>CAZJQM010000002.1:0-22039 GCA_964548355.1 uncultured Pseudomonadota bacterium | reverse complement strand
TGCGCAACCCAATCGTTGACATTCTCAATCGATTTTATTTTTTGCAGAAAAAGATAAATCGAGGCTTGTAGCTAGCGAAACTGAAAAATCCTTGTCCCTTTTAGCTGATGAAGCGACTGCAAAAGGCGGTATCATTGAAAAGGGGATGGCTGAAAGGGTATTTGGCAAAAGCCTTAGTTCCGAAGCTGTTAAAGGTAGTGCGGAAGCTACAAGCCGTATAACAAAAATTATGAACTCTGTAGATACTAATGCTGAACTTGTTCCCGGTCGAAAATTATCAACAACCATAGAAAAAACTGCCGCTGAGCATCCAGAAGTCAGACGCGTTGTGACAACAAATAAAGAACTTGCAGAGAATATGGGAGTTAAAGTTTCTGTTCAACCGCGTGCTGAACGATTTACTGGCCCAGTAGGATTGCCAGAGGAACCACTTTTGGCAAGTAATGAGGAACTTTCAAAAATACAAGGTTTGAAACAAGATGTAAATGCTCTTGAAGCAAAGGGAAATCTACGTGATGCAGCCGACAATAAACGTTTGGCTGATGCTAAGAGCGAAATTTCTAAGATTGAAGGCACGTATGATGCGGAAATTTCAAAATTAAAAAGTTTAAAACTTGAAGTAAAGGGATTAGAAGATAGGGGTCTTGCACGTACTGACGCTGAAAATGCACGTTTAACCGAAGCTCGTAGCGAAATTTCTAAACTTGAAAATACTGATGCTATAAAAAGCTGGTATACCAAATGGGGTGATAGTTTTGATAAAACACTTAGGAGCGAAAAACCTCTAGAATGGACCAAGAGTGTCCTGCATGCAGTAGTATCGGGTTTGTTCATGGGTATCATATTTTCTGTTCCACAGATGATTCAATCCGAAATTACTGCAAAACAGAAATCAAAAAACTTTAAAGATGCGGTTATTGCGCTGGGTAATTTCGGCAATGTTAACATGCAAATACCGCCGTCATTTGTTGATAGTTCGCATCCAGAACTTAGTCCATTTTTGTATTTCCAAGTAAATCCAAACTCTAAATCAGGTGATACGTATGCGTATGTTCGAGGCGGGCATGCTTTTGTTTCAGCAGACCAAGGTACGTGGGCACAAAGTTATTTACAAGACCCACGTTTTCCAGGTGTTATGATCGATTTGGCAACGGGGTATCAGTTTACCCAAGATGGCCAATCCCATGATCGTCCGATGATACCGTTGTTAGGTACTATGCAAGTTGCATGGGGCTTGGACACTGTTTCGAGTTTCTTAAATACTTTTTTATCTAAACTCAAACAAGGCAAGCTGCCTATGTATTCAGAAGGATTAGAAGCACCTTCTGCAATTTCTGCACCATCAGGCTTTCAAGATTATTGGAATAATTTGATGAATGTTATTGCTGCTTCCTGCGAACAGCTTAAAACAAATGTCATATTTGGTACGATCATGATTCAACCATTTGTTCCACGCGTTCAACCTTATCAAGCAGGAAAAGGGTATCTACCAAAAGAGAACCTACCTGCCAATGGTGTTTATATCTATCAATCAGACAAAACGCCTCTTGTTAAATATGCACGACTTGCTGGCAATACAGAACTGGTAGATTATATCGTTGCACTTGATGCATATGGTAATATTATTCCGGCACATGCGATTATTAATGCAAAGTCAGGCGCATTCATGCCTAACTCGGCTATTGTTTCGGTATATAGCTTACTTAATAATAAAGTGTATAAAGCGGATGGTTCAATGTTTGATCCTCAAACACCATTCAGCTTTGATGAATATGGTTCTCAATTACAAAAATGGGCTGATCCAAGCGGAAAATATAAATACTTAAAAGCACAAACGCAATATATGCAAAAAGTTGCCGCAGGTGGGCCATTCACGCCATTGCAATTAACTCTATATTACAAAGATGATGCGCATATAAATAATTTACTTTCAGCCAATCCTCAGTTTGTTCCTGTGTATACATCAACAACAACATTGGGCAAAGACGCAAACGGTATGCCAATACTCGATTATTTTATTGCGGTTGGTATTTCAGGAGGACAGTTTGTTCCAGTTAATTTATTTAACACTCAGCCAGTGTATCTGATCAGTTTAGTTACATCGCGCATTTATACACCGCAAGGTAATGTAGCTACAACGGCAGTAAACCCAACTGATCAAGTTGCATCTCAATTAGTTCCTTCAATTCAAGCGGCAGTTGATGCGCAAGCACAAGCAGGAACACCGCTATCAACAGTTGCGATAGGCCAAAAATATATGCCGGGAGCTTTAAATCCTTATGGCCTGCCGTTCCCATCAAATTACTTTACGATTATTTATGGCTTGGATCAGGATGCAACCAAGGATAATAATGGGAAAACACTCAATGATAAGATTTCTGCATCACGTGCTTCGTGGGGTTCTCCTTATAAATCGCAAATAAATAATTATCAGTATCTAACATCTCAGCTGAATGCTGAGCAAGCAAAAGCACAGCCTGATAAATCAAAAATTAGTTCGTTGCTACAACAGTTAGCTGATGCGAGTAAGACTATTGCAGCAGCAGAAGCTACACTCGGACAAAAGTTAGGAATGTGTCAATTTACCAAAGGTCTTTTGTTTGATATTTACTTTAAAGTCCCTACCGCTGATTGGATTCATAGCGGAAATTATTTCTATCAATCAGTGCCAGGCACATCTGGAGCACCAGTCTTTGCCCCCGGAGAATATTTTGTAATGTCTGATTCTGCAGATTCTAAAAGTTTAACAGATGTTGTAGGACTTTCATGTGATTCGACAACTTATCCTTATGCAATAAGTATCAACTCGGGAAATGTATATGATACAACAGGGAATAAACTTACTGATTCATCGGGCAAAGCTATTACGTTTGATGTGAACCAGCTTCTTGTTCGTGTGCAACAAAATCAGATCAAAGCTGGCGGATTTGCATTTATGCAAAATGGGCAAGGAATCAATGACATTGGTAAAACAATAGTTGCGTCTATACAATCATGGAATAATCAGGTTCAACAGGATCTGGGACCATTTTCTTTTTATCAATTTACGCTCACCATACCAAGCGATTTCGTTGCTGCATTTAAAAATGGACAATACGTCTATTACGCAACATGTCCTGATGTGCCTGCATATCAAGATTATCTCATTTGTATTGAGCAAACTACTGATGGCAAACAAAACTTTGGTGTTAAATACAGCAGTGCTACAATACAAGTAGTGAGCTTGGTTACTGGTATGGCATATAGTCGTTCTGGTTTGTTTGCACAGTATGATCAAAATCAATTGTATCAATTAATTTCTGCTCAATATCAAGGAATTAGTGCGCAAGTTAAAAGTAAAATTCAAGCGCAAGCTGCAGATTTTGCAAAATTATCCACACCTAAGCCTGCTCCTGCAAGTCCAATGCCAACATTCGGACAAGATATGATAGCGCAACTAAGTGCACAGCAAGAAGTGTTAAACCATCCAGGATTGTATCAAGATCCTGCATCAGGAAAATTTTATAAGATTGATTCAGTGTATAAGACAACATTTGATTTTAATGCTCCTGAAAATGCAATTAAATTGTTATACCCACAGGAAGTTGCTTCAGGTCAATATAAGAGCAGGATCGGTGACGTTGGCATTATGTATGATAGCCAAGGAAACTATTTAGTAAGTTTGAGTGGTTGGGCGTTGCAAAATACTAGGGCAGCAGCAGGTGTGTACGTAAATCCACAAGGGCAACAACAACTTATGCCTTCAAACGTTATCCCGCTGCCATTAAATCCTAAAGACCAAAATCTTAAACCAGGAGCTTCTGGCCAAGGATTAATCGCAAGTACTGATCCAAAATTCCCAACACCTAATGTTGCATCAGTTCAAGATCCTACAGATCCAAACACAATCTATTATTTCTATTACCTTTCTCAAGGGACTATTAATAGTAAGCAAACAACGATGAACAGTTATTTAGTACGCCAAGTTAATACGGCATTACAAACCGATCGATATATAGACATTAATACTGGTTATACATTCAAACCAGATGGATCATTAGCAGCAGGACAGACTGAGTTTGCAAAAGATTCTTTAGGACAAACAATGCAAATTTTCCGTCAATCTGGGGATTTAGCGGCGGTGTCGATTGGGGACACCATGTTTAATGTATGGGATGAACAGCAACAGTCAGATGGTTCAACCATGTATAATTTAAATGATGATAATTATAATAATTTACAAATTAAAGTTTCAAAATCAGTAACTAACTATGTATATAACGTAAGTCTTGATGCATCAAATGCTATGCTTGCTTTTGATAAATCCGGAAATCCAACAAATCTGGGCGTTGGTAACTTTAATTATGTGCTTGCAACATCAGGTACAAATCAATGGAAAGATTCAACTAACACTATTCAAATGAGTCTTGATACAAGCGTAACAGATCAAATTGTTTATCTTGTTCAATTTTTAAAAACACCTTCTGCTACATCAACAAAAGTACCAAGCAACATGGGTTCATCAACCATTAATTATGCAGTTAAAATAATAGATACATACACAGGAAGTACCGGTATTAATATTGTTAATACGCTTACAGGAGCAGCTGGGACGATTATTCTGGATCAAGGAAAACCTCAAATGATTCAATATAATGGTCTATCATATGCCTTCAAACAAGCGGGTAAAACTGCAAATGAATATATCATGTATAATGCGGATCAAGCCTTGCAATTAAGAATTGTTGTGCAGTCCACAGGTGTTAATATTTATACAACTACTGATCCTAAGGAAGTTGCTAAAGAATATGCATTTGATGCTGAGTTGATACCTTCGGCTAGTATGATTAACTTTATCACTAACGTGTGGCAATTGCGACCTGCTGTTGATATTTATGCTAATAATTATTTGGTCGCGCCACTTAATAAATCATTATTAAAACAAGTTGGATACTCCGATCTTGTAGTTGATGATGCTGATAAAGATCTCTATTCGAAAGCAATTAATGCTGGTGTATTTATGCTTCCTATGATTTTTTATGATGGCATTAACCAACGTTACTTGTATCAATTTACCAATGTAGATGCAGGTATGCCGTATTATAATTCTGATTATAACTATTGGTACATTGAACTTATTCATGGTTTTGCTTTTGATGATACAGGATTCCCTGCTGGTATTTCATTCCCTATCAATACCTTGAATCAGCTTTTGGGCAAGTTTAATATTGGTGTTGCTAACGACAAAACGGGTATGCCAAAAATTAAATTTATTCCTGGAGGCAATGTTCAAACCGCTAGTTCAACAGCAATCAAATAACAATAAGGGCCGGTTCTATACCGGCCTTTTGTTTTAGTACTTAAGTTGCGAATTTAGTATCGTGAGGTACACTTTTAAAAATTCTCTTTCTGAACTAAGGAACATATGATTTCAATTAAAACATCCACTAAAAAATTATTAGATAATGCGGCGCAAGGGTATGCCTTTTTCTTAGAAGAAAAATTTACTTTTTCTAAGCAATTAAAAGACATTGCGCACTCATTTTTCCCTAAGCTTGAACATTTACTCAAAGAACGCCAATTTACGGGCAAGCAAAGTTCTGTTGTTGTTATTCCTACCGTTAAAGATAATGAACTTGTTCATCTTATCTTTGTGGGTCTTGGATCGATGGAGCGCAAAAAACTTGATATTGAATATTTCCGCCGCGCAGTGGGCAGAATAGTGCGCGCAATGGAATCACATAAATTATCACATGTTGTGTGTGAGCTTCCTGATAATGAGCTCTATGACGTAACAACTAAAGAACTTGTGCAGCACACAACCACAACAGCTATGATGGCGGGTTATCATTTTGATGATTTTAAAAAAGAACGCCTTTCAGAAAAAAAGTTTGAATTGACCTTAGCAATTTCTGCAGCGCAAAAAAAGGCAGCTGAACAAGGAATTGAAGAAGGTGAAATAATTGCGCAGGCGGTAAATGCAACGCGTCATTGGATTGATACTCCACCGAGCCGTTTAACACCAACAATCCTTGCAGAGCATGCAAAAGAAGTTGCAAAGAAACATGATTTAAAATACAAGGTGTTCGATGAGCCTGAAATAATAAAAATGGGCATGGGTGGTCTAGCAGCAGTTGCAGCAGGTTCAGAGCAAGATGCTAAATTTATTATTTTGGAATATGAAGCAGAACGTAAAAATGCACCGACAATTGCTTTTGTTGGGAAAGGCATCACGTTTGATTCAGGCGGTTTGAGCTTAAAGCCACCTGCTGGCATGGAAACTATGAAAGAAGACATGGCCGGTGCGGCTGCAGTGATCAATGCAATTGGTGCGGCGGCAGCTTTAAAAGTTCCTGTTAACATTGTTGCTCTTGCGCCTACTACAGAAAACTTACCCAGTGGAACCGCAACAAAACCCGGTGACATTATATATTTCTATAACGGTAAAACGGCCGAAGTGCGCAATACTGATGCAGAAGGGCGTTTAATTCTTGCAGATGCTCTGTCATATGCGGTTAAACATTATAAGCCAGACTTTATTATCGATTTAGCTACATTAACTGGTGCGTGTGATTATGCCGTGGGCCCTTTTTACAGCGGACTGTTAAGTCAATATGACGACATGGTTGAACGTGTTATGGAAGCAGCAGAGCGCGGTGGTGACCGTGTATGGCGCTTGCCGATGCATGATGATTATGCAGCAGCAGTAAGTTCAGAAGTTGCTGATATTTGTAATATTGGAAAATCCAATTACAAAGCAGGAACCATAACTGCGACATTCTTCTTAAAACAATTTGTAGACGATATTCCATGGGTACATTTAGATATTGCATCTAATGCTTTTGATGTTCCAGGCATGAGCTATTATGAAGCTGGTGCTACAGGTGTGGGCGTGCGGTTGCTTGTAGAGTTGGCACGTAATTGGAAGAAGTAGATATTTATAGTTTACTTTCTTTAACACAATTAATAACAAGTCCTACCATGGCAAGGCTGCAGATCAGTGATGAATTACCATAGCTAATAAATGGTAATCCTATGCCTTTAGTAGGCACTAAGCCTAATGTTACGCAAAAATTAATCAATGCTTGTAAGCTTGTAAATATAACAAAGCCGAGGGTGGTAAACATGGCGAAATTATCTCGTAAATGCCATGCGATGCGTAATCCAAAATAAAGAAAAAGAATATAGAGCATAATAAGTAAGCTTGAACCGATAAAACCTGTTTCTTCAGCGATAATAGAAAAAATAAAATCTGTATGCTGCATCGGTAAATAAAAATATTTTTGTTTTGATTGTGCGATGCCACTTCCCCAAAAACTCCCCGAACCAATAGCAATTAATGACTGAATAATCTGGAATCCAGAACCCTGTGGATCTTCCCAAGGGTTTAAAAATGTTAAAATACGTTTAAGGCGATAGGGGAAAAAGTAAACTAATCCTACAAGTATCGGTACTGCAAGTGAAAATGTGGCAAGCAGATGGATAGTGCGAAATTGTGCTATGAATAGCATGATAAATACGGTAGAGCCCAGCGTGACAGCAAGGCCAAAATCTGGCTGTTTGAGTAAAATCAAGCAAGCTAACCCAACGATGGTTAAAAAAGGTAAATAACCGTGTACAAATGAGCTAATCTTCCTTTCTTTCTTGGTCAAAAAATAAGCAACGTATACGATTAACGATATTTTGAGCAATTCGCTGGGCTGAAAAGAAAAGAATCCTAATTTTACCCATCTGCTTGAACCATGGATGCGTAATGAAAAGGGCGGAATGAGAGTAAGCATAGTTAAAACAAGCGAACCAAAAAAAGCATAGGGACTACTTTTTTTAATGAGATTGAGTGGAAGCAGGCGAGCAATAATAAGCGCGATGCATCCGAGGATTAATCCAATAATTTGTTTTTTTACAAAGTAGGTTGAAGACCCTAACTTTTCAAGGGCATACACAGAACTTGAAGAATAAATAAATAGAAAACCTATGGTTATTAAGCATCCAATAATCGCTAAAAAAATGCGAAGATCTGCTAATAACTTTTCTCGTTCTAAAAACATCATCTCTCCTTGTGTGATCCTAGACAACAGAAAGATTAGTGAGCAGTGCAATGATGTCAAATCTTTCAAAGAAATAATGATGCACTGTCCGATAATGCAAAGTTATGTTGTGCACCAAAATTTAGAAAAAAGGCTATTCAAATCGCTTCAAATAAGAAAGGGAACCTCAAGCGAGATTCCCTTGTGATATGATTATTAGTTAAAATTATTTATTTTTTTACTTCTGCTTTATCGGATTTATCTTTTTCAATTTCAGCATCTAACTTGGTTTGTAGATTACTAATTTGTATTCCTTGCTTTACTAAGATTTCTTCAATTGTTGTAACTCGACCTGAGGTTGCAACTTCTTTGATGTATTCTTTAGTTACCAAATCTTTTGTTGCTTCTGCAAGTTGGGTTTTAGTTACAAAGTTCTTTTGATTTTCTTGAAGCTCAGCTACAGTGGCTGGTAGTGTAGTATTTGGATTTACATTCGATGAACCTTTTGCTTCTGGATGAATTTGTTTTTGCAATTTGTTAATCATATAGAAAAGACAAGCAACAGCGGGCACAGTCCAGTGGTCTTTAAGTAACTGAAGTGCTGCATCTGTTTTTTCTTTTATTTGTTTAATCTGTTGTTCATCAACTTTTGCTAATGAACTCATTGGTTGTGCTAGCAATGCTGCAACGATAATAGATTTCATTAATTTCATAAGGTATCTCCTTAAATAAATATTTTACGACGAAAAAGATCATAGCATCTTTTATGATCAGTTCCAATGCTTAGTAAGAACTTATAAGATTTTTAAAAGCTGTGCCACGTTCTTGATAGTTTTTAAACAAATCAAAGCTCGATCCTGCAGGAGAAAATAATACTTGATTGCCCGGTTGTGCTAATGTGCGAGCATGCTGAAATGCTTGTTCTAATGTTGAAAATGCAGATGATTGAATTCCCGCGTGCAATGCTGCTTGAGATAATGGTACAGCTTCTTGGCCAAAGCAAATAATATGCATAACTTTGTCTTTGAATAACGGTAAAAATGATGTGCGATCTACGCCTTTACTTAATCCGCCCAGCAGCAAGATTATTGGTTTGCCTTGTAACTTTTCAACAGCGGCTAATGTTGCTTGTGAGATAGTTGCTTTAGAATCATTGTAATAATCGATGCCATTATGAGTTATTTTTTCGAGTCTGTGTTCTTGCAGTTTAAATGTTGTTCTTGCGTGTGTTAATAAATCTAAAGGTATGTTAAGTGCGTGTAATACTGCTGCAAGAGCGATTTCATTACTCATAAATGTGATGTGTGGCAAATTTTGTACATGCATAAGTTGTTGTGAAGTGCTATGTGCATATTTTATAAGATGATTATCTTGAATACAGAAAACTATATCCCTAGGTAAAAACTTTTTCATATCAAGCTCAGCCAATGTCTTTTGTGTAAAAAATAACCGTGTGCCTTGATGGTTTACCGTTATCATATCAATTATTTCATACGGAATTACGGCATATGACCCTGGTTGTTGCAAAGCGATTATCTTTTGTTTTGCATCAAAATATTCTTCTAATGTTGTATGTCGATCTAAATGATTAGGATAAAAGTTAGTCCATAAAGAAATAGTTGGTGCAAAGCTCGTGCATAGTTCAAGTTGAAAGCTTGAGAGCTCTAGCACAGCAAGATCAAATCTTACATCTTGCCCGATGAGATCGAGCATGCCAATACCAATATTGCCTGCAGTAGCAATGCATAATGAATGGGATTCTAAAATGTGTGATAACAACTGTGTGGTGGTTGTTTTGCCCAATGTCCCGGTAATACCAATGATTGGTTTATTAAACCGACTGCTCAAGATGTCTAATTCAGCAAGCAAGGGTAAATGTTTGTATGCTCTTACATCGATGCCCGGTGAAGGTAATATATAATCCTGGTTTTCAACAAAACGATCAAACTCATCAGGCTTATAATAAGTCGCGTTACATTCAATTAAAGCATATTCTTGATCGTTCAAGGGCCGTTTATCAAAAACACTGACAATTGCTCCTTGTCGAGCAAGATAGTTGAGCGCAGATTTGCCAACAATACCAAATCCCCAAATGCCACAATGGGTGCCTTTAAAATTCATATGTTCCTGTAGGAGATTGTAACTACTGACTTACCAAGTTTTATACTATAAATGATCTTAGTTAGGTTGTACACAATAAGAAAAATACGTATAATTGTAGGATCTTTTTTGATCTATCTGAATTCGAGGAATATGTATGGATAATGACACGTCTCAACAACCGGTGAGTTTTAAAGATACTCTGAACTTACCCCATACAGACTTTCCTATTCGCCCCAACGCTGCAGTTGATGATCCCGAGCTTTTAAAAAGATGGCAGCAAGAAGAACTTTACCAAAAGACATTTAATCTCAATGCAGGCAAAGAAAAGTATATTCTTCATGACGGGCCTCCCTATGCCAATGGCAATATTCATTTAGGTCATGCCTATAATAAAATAATTAAAGATATAATCACTAAATCTCAGCGTATGAGTGGTAAACATGTTCCCATGATTCCAGGATGGGATTGCCATGGTTTGCCTATTGAATATAAAGTTTCAAAAGACAACTTGGGTGCTACGCGCGCACAATTAAAAAAAGCGTGTCGCGAATACGCTCAGCATTGGATCAATGCTCAACGAGTGGAATTCAAACGTTTAGGTGTTCTTATGGATTGGGAGCATCCTTATGAAACAATGAATTACCATTATGAAGCATCAATTTTACGAGCCTTTGGTAAGTTTGTAGAGCAAGGGTATATCCAAAGAAAAAACAAAACAGTTCCTTGGTGCTTTCACTGCCAAACGGTGTTAGCAACTGCCGAAATCGAATACAAAGATCGTAAAGATCCTTCAATCTATGTGTTATTTCCACTTGCTCAGCAGGATAAAGAACGGTTATTACCATCATTTAAGGATAAGAATGTTTCATTACTTATCTGGACAACAACGCCGTGGACATTGCCATTAAACCGTGCGGTATTTATTCATCCTAAATCGACATATGATCTTATCGAGCACAACGGTTCGTATGTGATAATAGGTTCAACAGTTGCGCAAAAATTATGCGCCACAATAAATATTCCGTACAACAAAATTGCAACTATTGCAGCTCAAGATCTTGCAAAATCACAAGCACATCATCCGTTTATCCAGGATTTCAAAGTTCCTGTGTTGGCAGACGATTTTGTCTCTCTTGAAGATGGTACAGCATGTGTGCACAGTGCTCCTGGTTGTGGACCAGAAGATTATGAAATGGGCGTTAAATATGGTCTTGAAATTTTTTCTCCATTGGCAGCTGATGGAACATATACGTATGGGGTCCAGCCAGCAGAACTGATCGATAAATCTATTACCGATGGCCAAATTTGGGTAATCAAAAAATTAGCAGAACTTAATGCGTTGTTTTTTAAAACATCGATTAAGCACTCATTTCCGCATTGCTGGCGTTGCCATAATGGATTGATGTTCCGCGCAACACGCCAATGGTTTTGTGATCTTTCGCAAAATAATTTGCGTGACCGAGCTCTTAAAGCAATTGATCAAACACAATTTGTCCCTGAACGATCAGCAAACTTTTTACGCGCAACTATTCAAAACAGACTTGAGTGGTGTTTGTCACGTCAGCGTGTATGGGGCGTGCCAATAACAGCGGTGTTATGCAAGAATAATGATTCCGCATTTATTTCTCCTGGTCTGGTTGAAAAAGTTGCACGCGGTGTTGAAAAAGAAGGTACAGATTATTGGGATCGCGTCAGTGTGGATGAGCTAATACCTGCTTCAATGCAATGTACTGAATGTGGATCTACAGAATTTATCAAAGAAACCGATATTTTGGATGTATGGTTTGATTCTGGCATCAGCCATTATGCTGTGCTCAAACAAAATAAAAATTTACGATATCCAGCCGATTTATACATTGAAGGTGTTGATCAACACCGTGGTTGGTTTCAAAGTTCGTTGCTTACTAGTTTAGTGCTTGAAACTGAGCCATGCTTTAAAGCTGTTGCAACCCATGGATTTACAGTCGATGAACAAGGCAGAAAAATGTCAAAATCATTGGGCAATGGTGTTGAACCTGATCAACTCATTGAACAATTAGGTACTGATGGGTTGAGATTGTGGGCATCAACCATTTCTTTTGAAGGAGATGCTGTAGTTTCTCCAGTGTTGCTCAACAATGTTAAGGAAGTGTACCGTAGAATTCGTAATACTTGTCGCTTCTTACTTTCTAATATTAATGATTTTGATATCAAGCGTGATGCAGTTAAATATGATGAGTTATTAGCGATTGACCGTTATGCACTTGCTCGTTTACAAGAGCTCAATGCAACTATTCGTGCAGCTTATGCAACGTATGATATCACAGCAGTGTTCCATGCTTTAGGTTCATACTGTGCATCAGATTTAAGTTCGTTGTACTTGGACATCATTAAAGATCGTCTATACACAGAAAAAGCTCATGGTCCGTTACGCCGTTCGGCACAAACAGCATGTTGGTATATTCTCGATACACTGACTCATTTAATTGCACCAGTATTATCTTTTACTGCTGAGCAAATATCTGACCATTATCAAAAAAATAAAAAAGAATCGATTCACCTACAGCCATTTAGTTCATTAGAAGGATTTCCAAAACTTGATAACAAAGATGTTCAGGAATGGGCTGTCATATTTGAATTGCGTTCAGCATTATTAAAAGCTATTGAAGAGCAGCGCGAAAAAGGGCTTATTAAGCATTCTCTTGAAGCTAAAATTATTCTTGGATTTGATTCGCATAATAAGAATGCAGAAAAAATTATTAACTTTTTAAAATATATTCAATCTCTTGGTCAGTCCGATGTGCTGTTCCTTAAGGATATGTGCATTGTATCACAGCTTGAATGGGCATCATCACATGAGGGCCTAGAGCAAACATCTATGCCAGGAGTATATGTACGCGTTGTACATGCCGATGGAGTAAAATGTCCGCGATGCTGGCAGTGGGATATTACTCAAGAAAAGCATGGACTATGCAATAGATGCCAAAGAGTTTTAGGAATACAGCGTTAAAACTTCAACATAAAAAGGCTGGGGTTATATATGAAACATCTGTTCAGGGGAGTTGTAATAAGCATAATGTTCGTGAGCTGCTCAATGCATGCAATAACTGATCAGCCCAAGCGAAAAAAAATATCACGATTGCATAAGCCTAAACCTACAAAATCATTCGATAATAGTTCTTTATTTGTAGGAGGTTGCGTTGTAGGTACTCTTATTCTGGTGATAAGTTACATATTCGATAGAAACCACAAGAGTAGGATTGATAGCATGGAGCAGTTAATCAATAGTGCTAAACAACCTCAGTTACAGCAACAGCCTCAGCAACCAGTTAGGCAACAAGATGAAACCCATACAGCTCTTAATAAGCTCGTACAGTCTATAGAAGGATTGCAGGCGATGTTAGAAAAATTGCCTAGTAATCAACAACCCCAACAATTCGGACCAAAAAAACAAGATGAAATGCCGACAAGGATTGAGTTAGAACAGCTTCTAACAGCTATGAAAACCGAAATTATGACTGGAAATAATCTACAGGCGACAAGGCTGGTCGACATAATGGGAAGATTTCAATCCTTAGAAACAAAATTATTAACACAATTGGCAAGCAATCAACAATCTCAACAACCATCTCCATCTAGTCAACAAGATGCAACACAACTAGCGCTTAATCAACAGATACAGGCTTTTGCGGAATTGAAACAGGGATTGCAACGATTGTCAGATAAAATAAACTCTCAACCATCTGATAAGCAAAGTGAAATCTATACAAAACTTGATCAACTCCTAGCACAATTAAAGCAACATGATAATGGAAACAATCAAGAGCAGGTAAAGCACTCTGAAATAATTGATAGAGTGCAAGCATTAGAAACAAAAATAATCCAACAATTGGAGCAACATCAACAACCTCTATCTAATCAGCAAGAAGGAGCTACGCAGCAATTTGATCAAATTGCGACGCTTCTTAGAGAACTGAAAACTGAAATGGAATCGGCAAATAATAGACAGCCAGAACAACAACCAGTATCTGATCATGATTCTATAAAAGTAAAATTTGATGCACTAATGAATGGTTTTAAAGCATTAGAAACAAAGGTTGGTAATAACCAATCCCAACAACAGTCTTCATCTAGCGAACAAGTTGCAATACGGTCAGCGCTTGATCAATTAGTGCAACTTGTAGGAAATGTAGAACAACAAGTTAAGAATATAGATCAACAACAGACAAAGCATGTTGAAATCATTGATAGGGTACAAATATTAGAAGCAAAGTTAAATGAAACACCAACAGACCCTAATCAATTAGAACAACGTCTAGGAGAATTTAAGGGAGCACTAGAAAGCTTGGCAGGGAAGATAGATTCTCAACCACGATCATCTGATCAATTAATTCAACTTTTAAGAGAATTGAAAGATGAAATTAGTAATGTTGATAAGACGAAGCATGTTGAAATATTAGATGGTGTTCGAACATTAGCAACAAAACTAATCGAATTAGCGAAACAACCACAACAACCTGTATCTAGTAAACAAGATGAAACAAAACTTGATCGATTAGTGACTCTTGTAGAAGATTTCGGGCAGCAAATTAGTAATGGTGAGTTGCAACAGCAGGCAAAGCACACTGAAATAATGGGCGAAATTCAAGCAGTAGTGACAACGGTACTCGAGAGTGCGCAATCCCAACAATCACCATCTCAGCAAGGAGGTGATAATGCTCGATTTGATCAATTAGTTCAAATTTTAGGAGAGTTGAAAGGTGAAATGAGTAGCGGAAAACAACAGGAAACAAAGCTTGTTGAAATACATCAAATGCTCAGAGATTCAACGAATAATAATCAACAGCAACTACCATCGGTTAAAAAGGATGAAACATCGGCTAAGGTTGATCAATTAGAACAGCTTTTAAGAGATATAAGAACCGAAATTGGTAATGGGAATGAACAAGAACAGGCAAAATTCATAATATTAGGTAATAAGGTTCAAGCATTAGAGGAAAAGTTGCTAAACGAACTTGCCAATAGCAAACAACAATCTCCAACCAATAAATCAGATGAAGCACAAACAGATCTTAACCAATTATTACAACCTCTAACAGAACTTAAACAAGGATTAGAGAAATTAGCGCAGAAAGTAGATTCTCAAATACCTATAGTGGATCAAAAAGAATGGGCGGAACAGCTTGAACAATTGGCACAACATCTCAAGGAACTGAAAAGTCATAATAATGACAGAGAAGCGCAACAACAGACAAAATACGACGAAATAAAGCATGCGTTGCAATCTGAGGTGACACAAGTATTAAGTGAAACTACACCTGTATCCGATAAGCACGATGAAGTACAGACAAAACTGGATAGAATAGTGCAATGTTTAGAAACACTCAAACAGCACAATGATGAGAGTAACAAACAGGATAACAACGTTGAAATAATGAATGGTGTTCGAGTAGAAACAGGGTTGCAAGCTCTACCTGAGCAGTCAAATAATAAGGAAGAATATATTCAATTAAAGAATGCTATAGAAACATTAAAAGAAGCTCTTAGCAACGTCGATACAAATCTTAAAAAAGTAAATAATGATGTATATGATCAGTTTGGTGCGACTGCAGAAGATCTGGATACAATATTATCAGGTCAAAAGAAATTGTTATCAGATCAACAACAATTTCAAAGAGCTTTGGCTATAACATTTGAAGAATTTGCCACGAATATTGGAAACCAGTTGCATGACTTAAGAGGCCAAGCGTTAAAGGAAAGTTCTGACAGATTTTTGACAAAAGTATATTCATTTACTCGGAAGGACCGACAAAAGATCGATGCCCTGCGCAAACAAATTTCCCAAACAACACAAGAATCAAAATCCATTGATCATACAAATGATGCATCTCAAGAACAGGTTCCTGTAGTAAATGATTCAACTCAAGAATCTGAAAATTCAGAACCTGCGCGCAAAAATGGTACTTCTCAAATGCAAAATACTGGTGAAGAACCGATAAATTGGAACTCGGACTCATATACTGTGATTGAAAAACAATATCTCATGGAACAGCGCAGGAAGCTGATTGAAGAAGGACAGCTTCAATTGACCAATGCTGATGATTCTAATCAACAAACTGAACAACCATTACCAACTCAAGAGACACAGCACGAACAACCACAACAACTAAATGGGCAAACAGCATGAAGCGCATAGTAATTATCATTCTTATATTATCTATAAGTCTGTGCGAAGCGAGACATCCTGTGCACGGCCATCATAAACGGCCTTCTCATCCTAAGCTTATTGCACAAAGACTGCCCGAAGAGTTATCACATGAAAAAGAAGTGCAAGAAAAAAATAACGTCGCCATTAGACAAATACAACAACCACGTATAATCGAACAATCAAAACCTATTAAGATTTCATTTTTGCATATTGATGATATATACAAACAATCTTCAGCTAAACCGAAACAATCAGTAACTCTCGACTCAGATGATCTAGAGCAACACTTTATTAATTTAGAAAATAATGATGAAGAATTTGATTTAGAATTAGAACAACGAAATGTACGTAACTCTTGGACTATTTCTCTACTTATGGCAACAGCTTTTGTATGTGCAGGTCTTATAAAAACAAAAAGCATCTTTGATATACAGGGTGGAATAAATGCATTAGGTCGCATGCTAACATCTCTCTATGGTATATAAAAAGATTTGTACAAGTCCAAGCTGTTGAGTTTGGAACTCTATTTCAGTATTATGATACGTACATAATACTGTTTGTAAGGAATTAGAATAATGATAAGAAAACTAGGCATTGCATTCTTGGCATGTAGCATCTTGAGTTCTCAAGCACTTATCTCTCATAGAAACGAACCAATCGATACTATGGAAGAACGTATACATGAACAAAGCACAACACATTCAGAACCTCCTTTCATTTCAATAAATTTACCGGAACTGGTTGCTTATTTGCGATCAAACCTTGATAGACGAGAGTTAATGAAATATGGGATATTTGCAGGATCAATTTTAATGATTTTTATTTATTCATATAGAACTAGATCTATGTCTCTATCGGAAATTGCTGGTCTTAAAAAAGAATTGTTAGATAGAGATCAAAAGCTTGCACAAAAGGAGAGTGCACAACAAGAGGCTGAGCGAAAAAAGAAAGAAGATTTTGAAACATACATGCAAACAATGTTTGAGAAACATCTTACTACATATCATCCATCGCGAGAAATGCGTGAGACAACGGAAGTAGTTCCTACTCTCGAAGATCCAACATCTGATGAACAAGATGCTAATTCAAATAGTGGTTCTGATTCAGAATCTGGTCTAGTCACTGCTGATGAAAATAGTGCTGCCGCGACTAGTTCAAAAAGGCATAGTTTTAAAAGAAAAAAAATACTTGAAGTGTCTAAAGATAAAACATCCGTTGCTCAACTTCAACCAGCTTCACCAAAACAGCAAAACAATGGGGGCGGTTATTTAGGTTGGTGGTCTGGCAGTAGCCCTACTAAATCAACTGACATTAAACCAGGTGATGGTAAACCTTAATCTAAATTAAACTTAAGGGGATGTTTATGCAGGTAGCAATCAAGCGTGTTATATACATATCAGTTCTGATCACGTTAATTGCTCAACCTTCATATCTCGATGCAAAAATGCCCAAAGAGTTGCGGCGTTGGATTGTTGGTATAACATTGCGTTATCAAAAACTATTCGAACGGCAGGAAACAGATGATCTTGTTCCAACGCGTTCAAAGCAAGCACCTCAAGCTATACACCATGTGTCACCTATTTTTGTAATTAAATGTTCGGGACTTGTATTGTTTACCATTGTTGTGATTATGGTAGGTAAAAAAAAGATGGCATCAGATGTTCCACAGATTATTAATGATCAGAAAGCACATCAGGCTAAAAAAGATAGAGAAGATAATAAAAAATCTCCTGCGTCTCCAGTGAGGCGAAGTGACCACAAAGATACTTTACCTCAACCATCTATAGAAGTTACGGCGCCATTAGCTCCAACAACACCTGTTGTTCAACCATCGAGTCCTGTTGCATCCACACCTTCACTGCCGAAATCTGCTCAAGTAAGCCCGCAACAAGTAACACCAGAAAAGGGTGTTCAGATCAAACAAGCACTTAAAGAGTCACCGGCAAAAAAAGTTCAAGAAAGTTTGAATGAGTTTGCTCAAGATGCAAAAAAAACTGCATTAAAGATCAAGAGCAGCAAAGTTGTTCAATCATTATCAAATGTCTTTAATAAGAAGCCTTAAATTCTTACAGCAAATCTGCATCAGTAAGCTCTGAAGGTTCAGCATTTTCTAGTGCATTTTCCTGATCTAAGAATGGCTCTTGTTCTACTAGTGCTTCCGGCAGTTGAGGAACTTCTGGTATTTCAGGAATTGTTGGTTCTTCTTCAGTGAGTTGTTTAGGCTTGAGCCTTTTCTTGGGCGTTGCTTTTTTTTGCACAGGTTCCTGAGAGTCTTTTTTTGCTAACGCTTCTGAAATTTCTGTACGTACTTTTGCTTCACCTGGTTTGAAAACGATTTCATAGGCTGTCATAAAATTATCTACATGATTAGTTGGTTGTTCTGCTGCTTCTACAAGTTCTTTCTTTGGAGATCCTGCAACATTTTTGTACCCAGTCAGGACGTATATTTTATCAGCGCTCATTCTTCCATATGTCTGATTATCTTTAATAAGTCGCAATTGAGTTAATAATGAATTATAGATAGGTTGAAGCTTGGACTGAGCATCTTCCACTATTTTTTTGAGCCGACTCTTATATGATTTAGCGCCTTCTTCGGAAGCTTTTTTCATCTTAGCTTCAATATCACCTTTTTTCTTGCCAATAGTATGTAATGCAGCAGCTGTTTCATCTAAAGGTTTATTAACATTTTTATCTACATCTTCGCGAGTAGTAAATGGGAGTGGGAGATAAGAAACGATACCGGGTTTACCCAATAAGTATGGAGTATTTAAATATGAACTTACTATTTCATCAAAAATATCTTCCAACTCATCAAGATGTTTATCAAGGCGTATTTCTTCTTTGTTTTTAGGCTCGTATTTTTTCGCTGCGCCTTTATCGCCTTTGCCGGCTTCAGTTCCTTTGTCACTTTTTTTACCGCCTTTGTCTTTTTCTCCTTCACCAGCTTTCCCACCTTTGCCTACAGATGGGGGGGTTGCCTCTTTTGAAGGTGTAGGTTTTTCTTCTATTCTACGTGGTGCTTCATGTGGTCGTGACGGACGGCCTCTGCGTTCTGTGTCATAGAGCCAATCAAAAAACTTATCTCCACGCGGTGTATATTCTGCTTCAGGTTTAATACGTGATGGAGTTGGCTGCCATGATTTCATCGTCTCAGATTCTTTTTTTGCACGCTCTTCTTGTGCTTCCATCTCTTTACGTTTTTTAAGAAGTTCTGGTTCATACTTTTTAAGTAGTTTTTCTAAACCATCAAGAATATTCTGCTGTTTAAATGCGACTTCAAAACTTTGTAGGATTGTTGCTAAGGCTTTTTTTGAACGTTCTTTGATAGCAGGGTCTTGTGTTTCTATCCCTAGTTCACGAGTTTTAAGTTGTGGTTCATTTTTAACCAGAACATCATGTAATTGTTTGAGTGCATCGTGAAGCGAAAGGAAGTCTTGTTCACACACAAGACTCTCTATATGATGCTTTTGCACAATGATATGCAAGTAGTAGGTAAGCGAATCTAAGGAACTATTCCAAGGTGTTAACGAATCAGCTACTTTACTGTCAGTAGATGCTTTAACGCGTATAGCCGCAATATGTTCAAGTAATGTATTGATCATAGCCTGTGCTGCATTTTTATTGCGCAATGCTACCTGCTTTTCTACAACACATGCTTGAGGAGCGGGTTGTGGTTCAACTTTTTCTTCAGGCTTAGGCTGAGGAGGTTGTGGTTTTGGAGCTGGTTGTGTTGGCATAGGGCCAAACACTTCAGCAGGATCGATTTCACCAGATAATACGCCTTCAATAACTTTAAAGACCTCTTCAAGTTCTTCAGGCTTCATATTATTGATCATTTCTTGAGCTTCTTGGAAAGCCTTTATATCTTCTTCTGTCATTTTAGGCATGCCTTCAGCGCCAAAAGGGAAACCCATGGGAGGTTGAAAGTTTCCAGGCGCGGGCAGGGGCATAGGGGCTTGAGCTTGCATTGAAAATGTTGCTACAACAGCTAATATTACTAAAAAAACTGATTTAAATTTATTCATATCATCCTCTTAGAGCTAGA
The DNA here is from genome assembly GCA_964548355.1 of uncultured Pseudomonadota bacterium. Lineage (GTDB taxonomy): Bacteria > Babelota > Babeliae > Babelales > JABCYS01 > CAZJQM01. The sequence goes on along the minus strand of CAZJQM010000002.1, from coordinate 1,698 downwards.
ATTAAACCTAACTCAGTGGGTAAATTCACGCGGAGTGAACTTTTGCATAGGAATTTTGTATCATACATGAATAATTGTAATAATGGGGGCCTGATAAGTCAATTAAGAGGCCAGGTTAAAGCATTTTTAAGCATACGTTCAGGATTTTTAATATTAGAAGCTTTGATAGGGCTTTTACTTTTCTCTATCCTTGTTCACTATACGTTATCATGGATCAATAACATGACCCAAGCTCAGAAGAACATGAAAGAAGAAATACATTTATTAACTTATGCATCATCTGTTCTTGAAAGATTAACGGTTGGCAATCAGATATCGTCTCATCCTAATTTTCATGTTTCATATGCTGTTTATTCAATAGATCAGCAATCTTTCCAGGGCGATGAGATTTTCCATAAACCAATTCCAACAGCACATTATGCAGTATGTTCATTTCATAGCAATAACAATCCAGCAACATATTTTACATGTTGTTCATGGATATATACACCAAAGTTAGGGGCGTCATGAAAAGACAAGGGGTGAGCATCATAGAATGCTTAATATTCTTAACGATAATTATTTTACTTCTTACAGTTTTAAGTCGATTGCAGATTACAACTGTAACGGTTAACACAACTGACAGAAACCAACGAAATGCTAATCTACAAGCATTCGCAACGTTAGATATTATTGCAAAAGATTGCATGTCTGCACATTTGTTTCACACGCAAGCGTCCGATAACGGTATAGTTCTGTTAAATACTACAACCACTGAAGGCACAATTGATGTAGGATATGAATTAAAAAATAATAATCTTCGACGCATAACAGGGATATTTAATCGGAATACAAGAAAATGGCAGGATAAAAAGTCATCTACCATTCTTTCCCATGTAACATCTTTTGAAGTTTCTCCGATTAATTCATCACAAGGCATACATGTAAAAGTTATTTTTAAAGCTCAAGATAAGGAATATTGGTTAGAGCGAGACATTATGATGCATAATAGAGTAGTGTAATGAACAAAGTTTACCCTGGAAGCATAACGCTTGTTATTCTACTAGCGCTTTCCGGATTTATCATTATCTACTCTACCCAAACATTAGAAATGTTCTTAGCCCGCGATATATGTGCTAAGCGACGTGCCTATGAACAAACATTTCGCCTGAATGAAATTTTGCTCAATTATGGCATTGCTTTATGCAAGGAGCATTACACAGAAGTAATAAAGAAATGTGAAGAGCAGAAAGAATTAATTGGTATTATAGATCCTTGGCCACAACATACTGATACTTCTCCAAGATACAAAGGAATTATTACATTACGCAAAGCCGCCGAACAGATCAATATTCAGACACAGCTTATACATAATGGAAAAATCAAGCATGTTCTTTCGTGTAAACTAGAGCGTAAAGTAAGCAAGGATCAAACCCGCTATACAATTAATTCATGGCGCCAATGGTAATTAGTATACTGCCTATTATTATTTCATCTTTTTTATATGCGTTAGCTTTTATCTGCCCACAATTCTTTTTCTGGTGAACATTGATTTTTCTTTTATCTATTTTTTGCAGTTATATTTCATTCAGTATCCAAAATATTCTTCTAATTTTTGGGGTTGGCAATATGGGGCAAAAGAAATTGTTGCATACTTTATAACACAAGAAAAAAACTACGATGAGCTTATAATGGCACCAGAATTTAACGCACCTAATA
>CAZJQM010000001.1:21031-27064 GCA_964548355.1 uncultured Pseudomonadota bacterium | reverse complement strand
GTTCTTTGTGTTGAGCATACTCTTCTTTTAACTGCATATTTTTGTGAGCTAATTGTTGTTGTATTACGAGTGCTGCTTGAACATCTTTTTTTTCTTGTTCAATGAGCTCTACGGGTGGCAATGCTAATTGTTGGCGATGAATAGAGCGCCATGAATTGCGTATTAATAATAATTTATTCGTAAGTATTTGCTGCTCTTGTGCGTGAGATGTCAGTTTATAACGTATGATGTCTGCTTCTTTTAACTGAGCATCTATTGTTTGTTGCTGTGATTTCAATTGAATAATCGATTGTTGAATACTGTTTTCTTGAACGGCAATTTCAGCAAGTTGATGATTAGCCTGCGCTCGTTGCTCAGCAATGATAGGTGCTTGGCTAAGTTCGGCTGTTATACGCTCAATGCCGGTGTTCATAAGTTCTTTGCCAATACTCAATTCTTTAATTTTTTCTAGGGCGCGTTTGCGCAATTGTTCAAAGCGTTCAAGGCCGAGTATGCGTGCTAGAATCTCTTTGCGATCTTTAGGTGACTTTTGCGAAAACTCATTTGATTGGCCTTGGCGTAAAAAAGCAGAATTAACAAATGAATCGTAATCAAGGCCGATCATAAGCTCGATCTTTTCTTGTGTCGCCTTAATAGTTTTATCAGTTAATGAAATAACCTGTTGAGTTTCAGGATCGATGATACCCAGATCAAGTGCGGCGTATGGTTTACCGTAAGTTAGTGCAAATTCTCGACGAATGCGATAGAGCTTGTGATTGAATTCAAAATCAATGCATACCATCATCTGTGTTTGGCCCAAGCGTACAAGGCCTTCATCTGCTTTAACAGAACCTGATGTCTTGCGAGCCTTGCCCCATATAGCCCACGTAATGGCGTCCAGCATCGCAGATTTGCCATGCCCGTTTTTGCCAGAAAGGCATATAAGATTATAAGGCGTAAAATCGATCGTTTGGATTTCTGGGCCGTAACTTAAAAAATTTTTGATCTGTAAACGTAACGGAATCATGAAGAGCCTTTCTAGATAATCCAAGTTTAAAGGTTTGTCTTTCTTTCACAAGACTTGCTGAGCAACTGAGTTCACGTGACTTTTTGGGCGATATCCCTATGCTTACATGAATGTGAAAAAACGGAGATAAGGGGTTCCCGCCGAAACATAGTTAAGGTGGGATAAAGATTTAAGGAATAACAAATATGGTTGATCATATTTTTAGAGAATATGATATTCGCGGCAAAGTTGGCTCTGAGCTACTGACAGATCAGATGTATTTGCTCACGCAAGCAATTGCAGCTTTTTTTATTCAGAAAAATCCGGCTATCAAAACGGTAGCTGTTGGTATGGACGGCAGATTGCACTCACCTACACTCAAGCATGAAGTAGTACGCGCACTGCAAGATTCGGGCATTAATGTAGTTTTTTTAGGCATTTGTCCTACACCAACATTATATTTCTCTCAATTTGCTATGCATGTCGATGCGGGCATCATGATTACGGCATCCCATAATCCAGCCGAATACAACGGCCTTAAAATTGTTCTTAATAAAGAAAGTGTATGGGGTAAAGATCTTGCAACAATACGTCAGCTGTATAAGCAAGGCGTAGAGCATATCCCAAGCCGCCAAGGAACATATCATGAAATTGATGGCGTTGATCAATATGTTGATTATCTGGCGCAAGCATTTGCCCATTTGAAGGGTATGACAACATCTGCAGTTATCGACTGTGCTAATGCAGTTGGTGGTCTTGTATTCCCCAAGCTTATTAAAAAATTAAATTGGAAGAATGTACATCTGTTATATCCAGAGCTTGATGGAACCTATCCTCATCATGAAGCAGATCCGGTAGTTGAGCAGAATATGAAAGATGTGCGTGATCGGTTGAGCAAAGATGGTTACGAACTTGGCATTGGTTTAGATGGTGATTGTGACCGCATGGCGGCAATGACCACATCTGGATATTTAATACCTGGTGACCAGTTGCTTGCAGTATTTAGTAAAGAAATTCTGCGTGAGCATCCAGGTGCAGCCATAGTTTTTGATGTTAAAGCATCACAGGGGCTTATTGATCTGCTCACTCAATGGGGAGCGCAGGCATGTATTTCAGCATGCGGCCATTCGATTATCAAAAATGAGATGAAAAAAATGAACGCGTTGTTAGGTGGGGAATTAAGTTGCCATTTCTGTTTTAAAGACCGTTATTTTGGTTACGATGATGGCATTTACGCAGCGCTACGTCTCTTTGAGATTGTGCATACAACTAAAAAATCCTTAGATGAGCTTATTGCGCCATTTCCACGCAGACATAGCTCGTCTGAAATTCGCGTGGCAAGTACAGAAGATCAAAAAAATGTGGTTGTTGAAATGGTTAAAGATTTTTTTGCCCAACGGCAAGATGCACAACTACTCACTATTGATGGTGTACGCGTAACCATGCCCTATGGATGGGGATTGGTGCGTGCATCTAATACCCAAGCGGTGCTATCACTCAGATTCGAAGCTGAATCTGAGCAGCGATTGGCAGATTTAAAAAATGAGTTTATTGTTGCTCTTAAACCTTTTTATGCACAAGAATATTTAGAACATTATTTTTTTGGAATCTAAGGTAATGTCACGTCTGATTGGTTTGCATCTACGTTCAAATGAAAATATGTTAGAGCTCTTAGCAAAAGCAGAGCGATTTCAGTTGCCCATTTTTCAATGCTTTGTAACAGCTCCTATCACAGGTCATTTGCTTTCCATGCCATCGTATGAGATAGCCAACTTCAGAAGATCCGCTGCCCGATTTAAGCAACTCTATGCCCATATATCGTACCATGCTAATCTAGCAGATCCTTTGAGCATGGAGCGTTTTAAAAAAGAAGTTGATCTAGCACGTGTTCTTGGTTTTACGCACGTAGTGGTGCATCCAGGATCGGCTAAATGGTGTGCAAATAAAGAGCAGGGTATTGCGATACTAGCCCAAACGCTCAATGAATTAGGGCACTCAGATATCACTATAGTTTTAGAAAATGCAGCACATGGCAGCTTTACCATCGGCGGAGATATTACTGATTTTGCACAAATACTGGCGTTAAGCCGTTATCCTGAAAGAATTGAATTTTGTATCGATACAGCGCATGCCTATGTATATGGATATAATATTGCTGATGAGCTTGAGCAAGATGCATTTTTAAAATTGATAGATACTAACATTGGTTTGCACAAAGTTAAGTTAATTCATCTCAATGATACTATTCAGCTGCTCGGTTCTAAGATTGATAAACATCATATCATTGGACAAGGCAATATTGGGTTTAATGCATTAAAACGTTTTACAACTCATCCAACATTACGTCATGCTGCTGTGATAATGGAGCTTCCATTGTTGAGTGAAGAACATGAGTTAGAACATTATAACACCATTATCTCGTGGCACACAGAAAATAAGGAGTCTTTATGATCACAATTTCTATTAATGGTTTTGGCCGCATAGGCAAAACATTCTTGCGAACCATAATGCAAGACAAAGATACACGTACAAAAATAAAAGTTGCAGCAATTAATATTGGGCCTGCAAAAAAAGAATACGTTGCCCACTCATTTAAATACGACACACTCATGGGCACCTATCATGGCGATGTACGTTTAGCTGGTGACATACTCACTGTTGATGATATGGCTATCAAACTGTATCAAGAGCTTGATCCTGCTAAACTTCCTTGGAAATCATTAAATATCGATTGGGTTGTCGAAGCATCAGGCCGTTTTACCCATCGCGAAGACGCACAAAAGCACATTCAGGCAGGGGCAAAGAAAGTGCTCATAACAGCTCCCGCACATGGAGAAGATATTAACATTATTCCCGGTGTTAATATGAAATCATATGACGCTACAAAGCACCAGATAGTTTCATTAGGCAGTTGCAGTACTAATGCGTTGGTACCCACTGTACAAATTATTCAGCAAGCATTTGGTATCAAGCAAGGGTTTATGGTATCTATACATGCGTATACCAATACTCAGGCACTTGTTGATGTTGATATGGGTAATCCTCGCCGTAGCCGAGCAGCAGCATTAAATATTGTACCGACCTCTTCTGGAGCAACTGAAGTTATTGGCAAAATATTTCCTGAACTTAATGGCTTGATCAATGGACATGCACTGCGTGTACCAGTTGCTAAGGTATCCCTTCTTGATTTTGGTTTTGTTTCACAGAAACCAATCACTCCTCAAGCAATTAATGACGCATTTGAAAAGGCTGCGCAGGGTGCGCTTCAAGGTATTGTAGATATTACTGAAGAAGAATTAGTTTCGAGTGACTTTAGCGGCAATAACTACTCAGTTACTATCGATGCCAAATTAACACAAGTTATCGGCAATGTAGGAAAAGTCTTTGGTTGGTATGACAATGAATGGGGATACAGCGAACGTCTTAAAGACTTTCTGTTGTATGTTGGTTGACCCACTTATTAAACATACGCATGATCGAATTACTTTGTGTTGGTAGCTGGCACGCATCTTTACCAAACCATTGCAAAGCTTTTGATTCTGAACTGATAATAGGTTCTTCATCACTAACAACGTGAAGCAAGAATCTAACGTCGTAATGAAAATGTTCTTTCTCGCGGCTATTGGCGGGTATAAGATGTATATCAATATCAAAAATATTAGTATGTACTGGTGCTATATTCATAATACCTGATTCTTCTTGTGCTTCTCTGATCGCAACACGCAATACATCATAATCACCATCGCAATGCCCGCCCAATTGAAACCATCTATTCAATTTTGCATGGTGAGTCAGTAAAAATTGTGTATGATCTTTGTTGAGCAGCCATGCAGATGCGGTAATATGTCCGACATCTAACGTGCGCTCAAAACAATTGGGATATTCTTCTATAAATTCCAGCATACGATGTTTGAATGCAACTTCAGGTAAATCTGTTGGACGGTAATTGTGTAGTAGTTGTCTCAGATACATTCTCTTCATAGATATCACTTTAACGCTTTGAATGATTACGTTTTGGCTTATTTAATTTCTGTTTATTTTGTTCTGTAGGACTAACTGTCAGATAAGTGGTATATCCACTTGTGCAAGCACATAAAAGGGGTACAAATATCCATCGTCTCAGGTGCTTTAATTGCTTATTACATTCATTGAGTATTGTTCTTTGATCTGAATTACTAAACAGAGTTCGTGTAAAAGTACTTGGCCCAGCAGCTGCTATTTTTCTTTTTTTATAAACTTCGATCATCATACCTGCCAATAGACCAGCGGTAGCAGCAGATAAACTTAAAACAACCACCTGTGCTTTTTGCGCTTTAACATCCAAACCATGTTTCTTTATATAGCTGTGTGATTCTGTTATATAAGGTTGAAGATAGGGAACTGTTGTGTTCTGGACCTGAGAAAAATATTTTTTGATGGTATCTGAAGTAGTGCTGTAAGCACATGTTGCATGTAATAACACAATATTAACTATAACAACATTTAACTTCATTATTTTCCTTTACTGTCTTGAACTTCTTGTTTGCCAAGTGCCCGCCAAACTTTATATCCTTCATAAAGTCCAAGAACTGCAAAACCTACAAAAGCAAGGAATAACCCATCTCTTTTGTTTTTTAATTTCAAGAGAGCATCTACAGATGCAACTCCATTTTCATCACGAATAGAAAGTCTCGTTTTGCATTGATTGCGTACGGTATACCATTGATCGAGTGTGGTACCAAAAGCTGCCCACATAAGTATACAAGTAATAAACGACTCCTGAGCATTATTATGTTGAATAGTTTTTTCAACTTTTGGTTTATCTTGTCCTAGTGCCGATAGGGGGACTAGCAATAATGATATAGTTACAATATACGTGAATAATTTCATAAGTTCCTTATTCGCTATGGGGGATAGCGTTTAGAATATCATGTAAATCATCAGATGTGTAAAGCTTTAAAGGGCTTCTTTTTGACTAGTTTATGTTTTTCTTTTACTCTTCTAACTATTCTAACCCAACTTTGAAAATATCATGCAACGGGCCCATAGCTCAGTCGGTTAGAGCAATC
>CAZJQM010000001.1:0-21021 GCA_964548355.1 uncultured Pseudomonadota bacterium | reverse complement strand
CTAAGTTTTTTTACTTTACTAAGACGCTCTTTTGGGCTAATCTGATCCTGAATTCAAATCTTTAAAATAGCTAAAAGATGCGGGCCCATAGCTCAGTCGGTTAGAGCAATCGGCTCATAACCGAGAGGTCCCAGGTTCGAGTCCTGGTGGGCCCACCAGTCTACGCCGAAGGCTACGCCTGGCGCAGTCAGCCTAATGCATAACCCTACAGCGCAGCGTAAGTAGGGGTTAAATGAAAGGTGCCAATGAACAGTCTGCCTTTCCAGCGATTTATCGATCTTATTACGTATGATCAGCAGGTACATGTTTTTGAAAAAGAGCTCAAAGCTTTAGAGTCTGATGTATCCAATCTGGAGCAGCAGCGTAAGACATATGCACATGATGTCGAAAAGGCACATGCATCTGTAGTTGCTGCCAAAAAAGAAGTAGATGCTCAAGAACTTGAAATGAAAGCTTTAGATACCGCTGAAAAAGAAGCACAAAAGAAACTTGATAATGCACAAACTCAAAAAGAGTACTTAGCATTAAAAAAGGAAGTCGAAAATTTAAAAAAGCAGCAGCATGAATTTGAAGATACCCTTATCCAAACATGGAATGTTTTGGAGCATGCAGATCGTGAGCATCAGGCAAAGCAACGTGTATATGATGAAAAGTCTGCAACTTTTAATACAGCAATTGATGAAAAGGTTACTAAAATAACACAAGTTCGGGTGCAGATCGATCAGATGAATAAAGAACGTGAAGCCAAACTGGTTGGTGTACCTGCTGAATGGCTTGAAAAATATGCTATGATGCGGTCTCGCATTCCCAATCCAGTAGTACCTGTTGTTAATGATAGTTGTAGTGCCTGTTTTTATAGAATTCCACAACAAGACTTGATGGCCTTGCGCAGACGTAAATTGTTACAATGCAGAGATTGTTATAGATTTTTATACTTGCCAGAATCCCAATTAGAACCTGAGGTAGAAACGGCAGAAAAATGAAGCAACTTAATTTCTTACAAGCAAACATAACTGATGAAAAACCAACTCCCGCACCAAAAGCTCTTAAAGTTATTTGGCATTTGTATGTCGATGGTGCAGCTCGCAATAATCCCGGTCCAGCAGGTGGGGGCATACATGTGTTACGCAATGGTAAATCAGAACTTAAAAAGGGATACTTTTTAGGTTCAAAAACTAATAACCAAGCTGAATATCTTGCGCTGCTTTTAGGACTATATCATGCAAAAACGTATGTTTCTGTTGGTGAGCAATTATCTATTTTTGCAGATTCACAATTATTAGTGAGGCAAATGCAAGGGCAGTATCGTGTTAAAGATGCTGAGCTTAAAAAGCTGCAAAAAGTAGCCTTTGAATTGCTGATGCCATATGAATACTCTATTGCTCATGTCATGCGTGATGACAACCATGTAGCAGATGAAATGGCAAACATGGGTATTGATAAAAAAGTAAAACCGCCTCAAGATTTCCTCGCGATATTAAATGCCCATGAAATATCTTTATAATCTCTTATTATCTTTTTTGCTCTTGCTTACTACACCTGTCAATTCGCAAGATGGTATGAGTAAGCAACTCACTCCTCACAAAGATTCTCCTAAATTATTTGTGCGTGTATTGTTAGAAGAACGCAATTTAAAAAATGCATCAACAAACTCTCCTCTATGGGAAATATCAGGAGAAGCACCATTAGTGGTCATAGATTTAGAAAATCCCGGTAATAAATCGGTATGCAAAACTCTGCGTATATTCCCCCGCGAAGAAGGCTTTTTTGTAATAGATCCCAAGCAAACGGTTATTGAGTCTACACGTCTTGTGCACATTGTTCCGCGTGATGGATACGTGCGTATTGGTAATACCTGGTACCAAGGCAGTATTTATTTGTATACGCAAGACGATAACGTGTTGTTAATTAACAGTATTGATCTTGAAAATTATACGTTCTCAGTTATTAAATCAGAAGGCTGGCCCGGCTGGCCTACTGAGGTAAATAAAGTTTTAGCTATTACTTCACGTAGTTATGTGATTGCAAAAGTAATGGAAGCTCAGCAACTCGGCCGCTTGTACCATATCAAGAACACTAACATTCACCAAAAATATAATGGCTATCATGATTCGCAAGATATCTGGCATGCAGTGCAAGAAACCAAAGATGTTTTCTTAGCCCATGACGGCCAACCTATTTTAGCGATGTTTGATATTTGTTGTGGCGGTGTTATTCCTGGCAAAAAAAATGGTGTTAACTTTGAGCATGCTCCCTATCTAGCGCGTACCTATGCATGTACCTATTGTAAAGGGTACAAAGTATGTAACTGGTCTTCATCATATTCATTAGATGAATTAGAAAAAATATTTAAAAACTATGTACCTAATCTTAGAAAGCTCAAAGAAGTAAAAATAACTAAAAAAGATGGTGCAGGGCTTGTGCAAGAATTAACATTAAAAGCTTCAAGTGGTTATCACACACTTAAAGGTAAAAAAGTTTATTCAGCGCTTAAAAAAAATAGAAGTTTATGCTTTGGTATGAAAAAAAGAGGGAAATCTATTATCTTTGAAGGTAAAGGATACGGACACCATATGGGTCTGTGCCAATGGGGAGCGCGAGGCATGGTTGATAAAGGATGGTCATGTGGGCGCATCTTACAATTCTTCTTCCCAGGCACAACCTTTATGCGTTTAACTAAAGGCGAGGAGTATGCCCAATTATAAAGGACATTTAGTCGGTGGAGCAGCAACATTTTTATTACTCGTTCTGGGTGCCCAAAAACAATATACACATGTACTTACACTTACGCAGTGGTTTATTTTTACTTTGCTAGGCTGCTTATTTCCCGATGTAGATATTCATAGCAAAGGGAGAAAAATATTTTTCAGGATATTAATAGTCGCATTTATATATGCCTTATTTTTAGAGGAATATATTACCTGCATCTATATTATCCTTATGGCATTGCTTCCACTCTGCGTAAAACATCGTGGCATTTTCCACAATATTTGGTTCATTATTTTCTGCTCAGCCCTGCCAATCATCTATGCACAAATTACCAAAACACAATATACGTATCTAACCACATGGGATGCTATCTTTTTTGGGGCAGGTGCATTTTCCCATCTTTTATTAGATTTTGGTCCCATTAAGTTATTAAAACGTTCATTTTAACAACTCTTGTTTGGTCACAAATATCTTCGGTATAGTGAATAAAAAAACAGGAGAATTCATGAAGAAACAAGTTTCATATTTACTTTTGTCCATCCAATTGTGTTCAGGATTACATCTAACAGCTAGTGAAGGAAAAACTGAAATTAAAACGCCCGAACAGGCAAAAGCAAGAGGTGCTCAAGATATTACGCCCAAAAAAGTAGAAACCGCTGAAGAAACTAGAGTACGAAAAGAATATGAAAGACTTCAAAAACTATTAACAGAACCCGACGTTTCACAACCAGGACGCAAAGATATTGCAGTACCAGTACCTGCCGGAACAGCTGAATCAACTGTTCAATTTAAATTGGGCGAAGGAACTACGCAAGTCACATTTCCAACCGAGCCACAAGCACAACCAATTACCCCAAGAATATCTCATGAACCACCTGTGATTTCTACATCAAGAGTTCCTACAATTACACCAGAAGAAGAAACCAAGAGGGATCAATTAATTGCTCTTAAAGATAATGCATTGAGTGCTTCACCTAAAGACGTTATTGGTAATGTACAAAGAGCTATGGATACATATAGCGAGCTTATAACTATTGTTGATCCCAAAGTTGCTTAGGGTGCTGTAGATTGGAAAGATCTCAGCCTGCTGGGACAGCAAGTATACGTAGATATGGCATCTTTTGTTCGTGAAATAAATACAAAATATCACACTCTGGATCTTTCTGAGATTCCAGAGATAGATAGCCTACTCAAAGAACTCCAAAGTTTAGACAATCCAAAGATTGTTAATACATGGGAAGATACTAAAAAGTTTAGATTTTATAGAACGTTAAGGGATTTGACGTATCCTGAACGTATATCAGAAAAATATGATGTACTTGTTAATGAGATTATTAAAAAAGTGGGACCAAAAGTTAAAGAACTAATAATGGATAATGCCAAATTAACCAATAAACAATTTATCGCCGTTACACGAGATTATCTTGATATGCTTGATGATACTTTAGATCAAGCTGCGAAAGATTTGGAAACATCTTCTCCGAGTATGCGTCAAAAGATGCAATCAACTTATAACTCATACGTTGCACAAAATGCAATTGGCAAGGCATTATTTGGGAAGATAAATGAAGCTGTAAAAGTAATAGCAAAGTTTGGGGGTAAAGCTTTAGATTCTGTCTCATCTAGATTTCAAAACAAAATAAAAGAAAAAGCAGATGAAGTAACTCAAGCAACTACAGAACAATCAAAAAAGCGTCTTACGCAAGAACTTAATACGTTAACAGACCAACAAGCACTTTTAGCAGATACAGCTTTTATACAAAGTAGAGCAGTTGAAAACTTGAGTGCTCCAGAGTCAGTACAGGTTTCGCAACAAATTAATGCAAGCATATCTCAAGTTTTAGGACGAGAACAACCCAAAGAAACTGCTGTAGAAGTATCTACGCAAGAAGTGTTAGAAAGTACGGTTGAAGCATCTCAGGGGATATCAGGGGCATTTAAGACACTGTTAGAAGCGTCACGTAAAATGGCAAAGTCTCAAGAGCAAAAAGCTAAGATTGATCGCATGGCTTCAGAATTATCAACTAATTTAGAGCGAACAATCAGCCTTGCTCAAAGTGTTGGTCAATCTGATATTGTAAAGGAATCTAACGCAATGTTGACTGGTCTTAAATCAGTCCAAGAAGAATATAAATTAATTCCACAGACAGATATTGATAAAATTGCACAGGAGCAAGTTAAAAAAAATATGCCACAACGAGCAATAGATCAGGTAGTAAATAAATTATATGGTGTGGGAACTGATATGCAAAAACAAGTGAAACAAGTGATACAAATGTGGAATAAAACATCGCTTGATAACAAAATGGGTTTGATAGGTGTAGGCCTTATCTATTCAGCGATAGTTGGCGGCCTTGTAGTATTAGCGCTCCAAGAAACAAATAATATGTGACATTTATTATAACAACTTCAACTTAATCCTGGAAACATACGTAACGCATTGTCAGATGTTTGTTGCGCTATTGTTTCATAACTTTCATTGCGTAGTTGTGCGATATACTGTGCAATATCAAAAATAAAGCGTGGATGATTTTGCTTTCCGCGCATAAATTGTGGCGGCAAAAAGGGTGCATCAGTTTCTAAAACAATAGATGTTAATGGTACTGACGCAACAATTTCACGCAAACTATTATTTTTGGGATACGTAATTATTCCACCAATACCAATCACATAACCCCAATCAATTACCTGTTCCGCAAATTCTTTGTTTTCAGAAAAGCAGTGTATAGTGCCGCGTGCTTGCCCAACATATTCTTCTAATACGCGTAATGTTTCTTGAGGTGCTTGGCGTGTGTGTACAACCAATGGTAAAGAGTGTTCAAGCGCGAGTTCAATCTGCGCTTTGAAAGCATCTTTTTGTCGTTGCACAATATAATTGGGATAATGAAAATCTAAGCCACATTCACCAATGGCCACAATTTTGTTTTCTTTAATTGTTAATAACTTAGAAAGACCTTTTACATCATTAGCCCAATTGTCCGTGCAATCATTAGGATGAATGCCAATAGCTGCATACACGTGTTTATTTTTTTGAGCAATTGCAATTGCATTTTTGCTTTCAACTAAACTTGTACCAACATTTAAAATAATTTTCACATCTGCTTGTGCAGCTTGCTCAACAATAGTTGTTGAACTATTAATTTCTTGTTGAGTTAATGGAATATCAAATTCTTTTTTAATCATGTTGTGAATGTGACAATGCGTGTCAATGAGCATATACATCTCCATGAATGATTTTTGTTTTTCTAATTATTGTTTATTTTGAAACAAGTTACTATGATCTTTAAAAAATCATCTCATTGAAAAAAAATCTTTGTTTGACAAACAAATAAATGGAATTACATTAAAGTGTAATGTTACAAGCAAAAAGATTAAGTTTCAAAAGTAGCAGAGAGTGATGAAGAAGCAGTGTTTAACATACCAACCATTATTGTAAGGAGTTCGCATGAACAAGAGTGAATTGATCAATGCACTCAGCGAAGAAACAACTTTTAGCAAGAAAGATGTTTCTCGTGTTCTGGCAGCTTTTGAGCGTGTAGTAAAACGCACGTTACAAAAAGGCCACAAATTATCTATGACAGGTTTTGGTACCTTCTGGGTATCACGTCGTCCAGCTCGTAAGGGCATTAACCCATCAACCAAAGAACGTATTAATTTACCTGAAATTAACGTTCCTCGGTTCAAACCAGGAAAAGGTTTGAAAGAACTGGTAAGATCGGTTAAATAAACAGTAAAAAAAGTAAACAAAAGACCGGGAAAACCAATTACCCGTACAAAGGCTGCTCTAAACAAGCGGCCTTTTTTATTATTCTGTTTTACGACGTTTACCAGGTTGCTCTTGTGTATATTTGTAAGGTTGTTCATTAGATCGTTCTTGTAGATAAGGTATGCCGCTTTGCCCAGCATAGCTATAAATGAGATCACTTAACCATCGAGAAGTTTCAGGGTTATTAGCTACTTTAAATATTTTATAATAATTAACTTTAGCGCCATTTTTTAATAGAAACTCTAAAGTTTTATATAAATCTGCATCATGTTCTTCTCTCCAGTTCGCATCTTTATATTTATACCATTTTATGAGGTCATATATTATCATCTCGCCGGGCATCTCTATTTGTGCACCATTTTGAATAAGAAGTTGCATTGCAGGAATATTGTATTGAAATGCCGCAGATAATAAAGGAGTTTCGCCATCGTTATCTTGTTTGTTTACATCTATTCCGCATGCTATGAGATTTTCTATGACCACTAATGAGATTTTTGGATATTGTAAAAGAATATGTAAAGCATTTCCCCCATCTTTATTTACGGCATTAATGCCATTTTTAGTCAGATTAGGATATAAGTTTTCTATCCAAGCAGGCTGGTAATTTGGATTTTTCAATTTTTCTTTTTTCATATTATCAAATGTTTGTTGAATGTTATTTATCAGTCTTTTACATATACTTTGTGCAGCATAACTAACAATTTGTTGACCTTCTTTTGAATTAGCAATTCCATAAAAAAATGAACCTTGGCGAGAAAAATCAATAACTTTCTTTTGAAGATCTTTCATGTTTATTGAGCTTGCAAGTAAGTCTTTAAAATATTGTCTAATGATTTTATCTGCAATTTCAGCAGGAGCATTTTCAAGAACTTTTTTGAGGTCTTCAAAACTTTGAGGCTGTTGTATGCTTTGCATAGCATGAAGATGCATGGTTGTTAGAAAACTTATAAGCACTATAATTCGCTTCATATTCAATGTCATAAAGTATGCCCCCTATTTGGATCCCTTATCTTTAGGTTATCAGTATGCGTTTCTATTAGTCAATAATGCCAAGCAATTAAAGGAATTAATAAGATCGGTTAAGTAAACTGTAAAAGTAAAGAAAAAGGGCAGGTAAAACCGAATACCATACAAAGGTTGCTAAGAAATGAGTGGCCTGTTTTATTTGATTTGATGAATATATTCTTGAATAAGATTTGTTATCTGTTGATGCATGATTGGTTTTTGTGCCAACTCAATTGTTTTGTTGGTTATTACAGCTTTATGTTCAAGTAACAATTGAACTGCTTCGTAATAAGGTGGATGTTGTTGATGCTGTGACTGGTTCTTAGGATCATCCTTGAAAGAATCATATCCTTCTAGTGCCCAATCTAATGCTGTTTTATCATCTACTCGATCAGTTTTGGTAATATCAGCCTTGTTTTTTAAAAGAATTTGCATGACAGATAAGTTATTATAATATGCGGCGCCATGCAAAGGTGTAAAACCTGCACTATCTTGTTTGTCGATAGGTGCACCGCAAATGATTAAGCTCTCAACTAAATCTATGGGGAATTGTTCCGCGTACTTTGTAGCTATAAATAAAATTGAATCACCTCTTTGACTGGGGTTCATTACCCCGCGTGGGAAAGTGACATCACTGCCAAATATAGCAAGACCATCGTTTAATTCATTTTGTTTTTGTGCTGCTAGATATAAATAGTGGATTGCTTCTTTTGCTCTTTTTATAGTTTGTTGATAAAATTCAGAATTTTTATCCATCGAAAATATATTCGTAGTAATCACAATGCATAGCATTAAAAACAAAATGTTGTTACGTCTAATGTTCATAAATCCTCTATTTAAGCTATTTTTTTATGTATAAGTTAATAGCAATGTTTCTGGCTGTCAATTAGTTTGGCTGTTTAATAAGCTCCCTACCTTATTATAGGCCTATAAATTGTCAGAAAGCCCTTTTTGCTTTATGTTATTACTAAAAGTTACTGATTAGTCTTAGCCAATTTTCAGGTGTATCCATGATAGATCGCAGTTTATTACGCGAAAACCCATCATTATTTATCCAAAAGATTAAGAAAAAAGACCCTGAATTTGATGCACAGCGTTTGG
This sequence comes from uncultured Pseudomonadota bacterium, assembly GCA_964548355.1. Classification (GTDB taxonomy): domain Bacteria; phylum Babelota; class Babeliae; order Babelales; family JABCYS01; genus CAZJQM01. Next base: position 12,440 of record CAZJQM010000001.1, on the reverse strand, counting down.
TCGACCTTGAACGGGAAGTTGGCAAGTTACAGCAAGAAATTGACCAACTCAGACATAAAAAAAATGAACTAGCAGATATGGCTAAGGGTGGGATCACCGAATATATTCGCGTCGAATCAATCGAAATTGGCAAACGTTTAAAAGAAAAAGAAGCACATTTTGCTACCTTAGACAAAGAATTTATTGAGCTCAATTTATCATGCCCCAATCTTCCTGAAGATGATCTGCCGGTAGGTGGCAAAGAAGCAAATAAAGTAGTCAGAGAAATTGGCAAAAAGCCCACCTTTGCATTTGAGCCCAAAAACCATGTTGAATTAGGTACCAGTTTAGGCTGGTTTGATTTTGAAGATGCAGCACGCATGACTGGTAGTCAATTTGTGGTTTACAAAGAGCCAGCTGTGAGGTTGATGTATGCACTGACTATGTTCATGATCAAAAATAATATCAAACATGGCTATAAACCAATGCTCCCGCCGTATCTCATTAATGAGAAATCATTAATGGTTGCAGGAAACTTCCCCAAATTTAAAGATCAAGTATACGCAGTACCAGCTGATAATTTATTTCTCATTCCGACCGCTGAAGTGAATTTGGCAAATATGTATCGTGATCAAATTTTGTCCGCATCACAACTTCCTATTTCTATGACTGCATGGACTAGCTGCTTTAGGCGTGAAGCAGGGGGCTATGGTGCGCATGAGCGTGGATTAATCCGTATTCATCAATTTGAAAAAGTAGAACTTGTTACCATTTGTGAACCTGAAAAATCTGCTCAGGAATTAGACCGTATCGTTGCTTGTGCAGAATCAATTTTAAAAGCACTTGGATTAACTTATCGCGTAAGTTTACTAGCAACACAAGACTGTTCGTTCCAATCGGCCAAAACATATGATATCGAAGTGTGGATGCCGGGACAAAAAGCGTATTATGAAGTTTCTTCATGCAGTAATTGCACAGACTTCCAAGCGCGCCGCGGCAGCATACGTTACCGCCCATCGTCAATTAGCAAGCCATCATTAGTGCATACATTAAATGGTTCATCGCTTGCGCTTCCACGTTTGATGGTTGCATTGATGGAAACATATCAACAAGCAGATGGGTCAATACATATTCCTGATATTTTACGCAATGAGGGTATAGGAATTTGACAATGCTTTCAGCGGATGTACTTAAAAAGATTCGTCTTTTAGAAATTCATACACGGCGTTTGTTAAGTGGTATGCGAGTAGGTGACTACAATACCGCGCAAAAAGGTTTAGGCTTTGAGTTTGACCAAATCCGTGAATATCAAGAAGGTGATGATATTCGCTTTATCGATTGGAATAGCTCAAGCCGCATGAACAAATTATTAGTACGCCAATATCTAGAAGAACGTAATCGTACTATTCTGCTGCTTGTCGATTGTTCCGCATCAACATTATTCGGTTCATCATCATCCTTAAAATCAGATCTTATTGCACAAATAGCAGGCATGCTTGCGCTTGTTGCTGATTACGGCAAAGACAGTGTTGGCTTGTTGTTATGCACGGATGAAGTAGAAACATATATTCCAGCCTCTAAAGGCAGGGATCACGTATACACGATTATGAAAGCGTTGTTTCAAGCGCCAGCAAGTAACAAAAAAACTTCACTCAAAAAAGGATTACAATTTTTAATGGAGCATCATAAAAAAAATTCCCTTGTATTTATCATCTCTGATTTTATTGATGAAGGATATGAAAAACAGCTTGGCATTGTGGCTGCACGGCACGAAACTATAGCCATTAGATGCTTAGATCCTCTTGAAAAAAATGTACCGTCTATCGGTTTTATAACCGTGAAAGATCCAGAAACAAATCAAGAAATGTTAATTGATACACGGGGAATGAGTGCAGCAAATGAGATGTTGCGTGAGCGCCTTGAAGAACAAAATAAAGAATTTAAAAAATATAATGTTGATTGCTTGGATGTAACAACTGATCGCGATCTTATGGCTGATGTTGTTAAATTCTTTCGCAGACGCATGATGTATTAAAAGATGACTATGAATAATCAACAAATGCCACCTCAACTTATGCCAGACAAGGATTTCCTTTACGATAATTATGATATGTATTACACGCCATTCTGGCGCACTACATGGTTTATGACTATCGTAGGAATAATTATTCTATGCCTGCTTATTGCCGCATTAATTTATTTCATACGCAAACAACAAAGGAAAGTTTTAACTCCATGGGAAATAGCATTTGATCAGCTGAATGATTTGGAAAAACAAATCCGCAATCATCACACAACAAGCCAGAATGTGTATGTTTCATTAACGGATATATTTAAAAATTATTTGCATATCCGTTATAACTATCTTTTATTTAATAAAACAGATGAAGAAATAGCATCATTTCTATTAACGGCTCAGCTGCCAGATATTGTGCGTAAAGAATTGTTAGATCTTTTTTCACATGCATCAGTATTAAAATTTTCACAAAAAACTGTCGATGAACAAACAATGATGCACGTAGTTGATCAAGCACGTACAGCATTGCAAGCAACAATACCTACAGAACCGGAATCGAAAAAATAATCTATATGCCTTATAACACCTCTGCACTTACACAATCGATATACCTTCATTGGCCATTTTGCCCTTACAAATGCCATTTCTGCCCATTTGTTGCTTACGCTGGGCAAGATTCATTCATGGGCAAGTATCATGCAGCTCTGACGCAGGAAATCAAAGCATTTGCATCTCAAGGAGCGCATCAAGTGCCTATAGAAACCATTTTCTTAGGAGGCGGCACGCCGAGTACTTACCCTGATAAGCTGCTACTTGACATGTCTGGTATACTTAAGAGTACGTTTACCGTTTTGCCAACAGCGGAATTTACCATTGAGGTTAATCCAGGCACGGTGAGAGTTGAACAATTTGCTCCATGGAAGGAAGCCGGTATTAACAGATTAAGTATAGGTGTTCAGAGCTTAAACGATAAAGTGTTACATACTCTTAATAGACGTCAGTCTGCAAGCGATGTTACTCAGTTATTAGAGCGTGCACATCCCCATTTTGAAAATATTTCTATCGATCTGATCATCGGGTTGCCCGGTGTTTCTGCGCAAGAATGGAAAGAGCTTATTCAAACCGTATGCACGTGGCCGATTGTCCATCTTTCTATTTATTTCCTGACGATCCACGAAGGTACGGCGCTGTATTTTCGCGTCAAAAAGAATGATGTAACGTTGCCAGCAGATGAAGCGGTTGTAGATTTATATCTATGGACACGAGAATACGTGACCGCGTGTGGCTTTGAGCAGTATGAAATTTCTAATTTTGCAAAGCCAGGTTTTAGGTCAAAGCACAATCAGGTCTATTGGGCACAAAAACCGTATAAAGGTTTTGGTGTAGGGGCATGTTCATTTGATGGCACGTCACGCTATCAAAATAAAAAAGATTTATTTGGTTATATGAAAGCTGTCGAGCAAGGTACTGATATTCTTGAATTTGAAGAACAGCTAACTTCAGAACAGCAATTATTAGAAACTATCATGCTTGGTCTGCGGCAAGCAAAAGGTATCAATAAAGAAAGGTTATTTGAGCAGGGAAATGAACAATGGAGGCGCGAAATATCCGCAACATTAGATGATCTCATGAAAGTAGGATACGTAGAGCAGGAGAATGGTTATATACGATTAACTCCTGCAGGTTTAGCAGTTGAAAATGAAATTATTGTTCGATTATCACGTTAATGCAACATATGAAAGGCATTTAAATGGCAAAACACGTTGGCGTAAAACTCCCCGAAGATTTAGTAAATGTTCTTAAAGCAGGAAAAACAGTAGCAGTATTAGCAACATTTTCTGAAAAGGGATTGCCACATACAACACCTATTCAGTGTGTTTATCCAAAAGGCCTAGAAAGTATTTTGATTACTATTCACAAAGATCATACAGGTTACCACAACATGGTGTGGCAAAAAAAAGTAATGATGTGTTTTATGGATGAAAATAACGTTGCATACAGTATACTCGGCCGTGCGGGTGTTGTGCGTGCACCTTCACTTGTTCATCCGCTTATGAATGTCGTACGTATTGATATCATCGACATTAAAAGTGATCGTTCTGTGTTAACACGCGTTGATTCTGGTGTTCGCTGGAGTTACACGTCGCCTGAAGCAGAAGAACTTTCAAAAGGTTTAATGAATGAATTGCATGATTTGTCAAAAACTCTTTAATATGAGGTATACTGATTTTACGGATACCATATATTAAAAAAGGATTGATATGCGTATAAGAATATTCTTGTTAGGAATGTTAGGTTGCTATGCATCTATGCATGCAATGACAGATAACCCAGCAGAAGCACCAAAGCCGGCAGATGCTGCACAAGTTTCTGTTGCACCTCAAGCGCCAGCTACGCCTGCTCCTGCAGCACCAGTAGTTCAACCGGCTCCTCAAGAACAACCAGTAGAACTTACACCTCAACCGGTTCTGGAAGCGCAACCAATTCCTGCGCCAGCAGAACCATCAATACAAATACAGCCAGTTACAGAACCAGAACAACCCCAACCTGTACAAGAACAACCGCAACAAGCGCCTGTACCTGAAATTAAACCTGCTGAGGCAGAGCCTAAGAAAGAAGAGACAGTTCTCCAACCGGCCAGCGCTCCTGCTGTTGAACAAGTAGAGAAAAAACAGGGGGGGCGTCCGAGATTGCAAGCCGTGAAAACTAAGATTGAACAAACAAATGCTGCGCCTTCAAAAAAACAATCAGCAGAATCAATTGTGGAAAATCCTGAACCTGAAAAACCAAAGCTTGCGCCAAAAGCAAAACCAACATCAATAATGCCAAAGCTCAAAAAGAAAGCTGGCAGTGAAGAGCAAGCAGAACAAGCGGCACAAGAACGCATCAATATCGGTGAAGGCATCAGTACTATCGATGTTGAATCGGGCGGTAACTGGCTGCGCAAGCGAATTATTTGGGAAGACGCACAAGCAAAATATGAAAAAATAAAAGCTATATTAGCTAAAATTCTTGAATCTCGTATGGATTTCTTTGCACACAGAAGTGCTGTTGATAGAGACCTAAACTTATTCTTTGTCGACATTGGTTTTGCGCAAGGTGAGCTTGAAGAAACGGTGCAAGACTTGTTAGATTCCATAGAAGCTGATCGTAAAAAGACCCAAGGCATGCTCGATCCGCAAGAGCGTGATATTCGCGAACAACTTCTGAATAGAAAGAATGAAATAGAGCAGCTTAAAGCAGATGCAAAATCAATTGGTGAACTTGACAATGCATTAGATGAAGCACTTACACAATTACTTAAACAAATAAATCTTGCTGCCAGTTATGAAAGCCAAGCATGGAAGCGCTTTAAAGATATTGGCCAAGAGCTCAATGATAAAAAAGCAAAAGAGCATTACGCGCATATCGAAGCATTTGAAAAAAGTGTCCAAGATATTTACCAGTACATTAATGGCCCTTTATTACAATATTCCGAAGGTTTAATTAGCAAAATTCGTGAATATATGGGTTCTGTTAAAAACCGTTTAGAAGATATTAAAAATAGCGGTATTGAACTCAAGAAGAAATTAACAGAAGCAGAGCAGGCTGCTCAAGCGAAACAAGTAGAACAAGAACAACCAAAACCTCAGCCTAAAAAGCCTAAAGCTTGGTATGATAGTATTAGCTTTATCTGGCAATATCCACTTTCGTTCATCAATAAGATATGGGATTGGGTTTTTAGCTGGTTTGGTAGCAAGAAGTAGATCTCGCTTATAATCTTAAAATTTAAGTCTCGCCGTTCTGGCGGGACTTTTTTATGCCTATTTCATTGAAATGTTGTGTAAATCTGGTACATTTCAGATCTAACTTATGTGCATTTGCACCGAGGTGGTGGAACTGGCAGACACGCAGCCTTGAGGTGGCTGTGGGAGAAATCTCGTAGGGGTTCGAGTCCCCTCCTCGGTACCAGGCTACGCCAAAAGCTACGGCGAGCAGGCCATTTCAAGAAAAAATAAGGCAATATTTGAATATGAATAATTATTTAAAAGTATCGAAGTCACAAAGGAGAGAGATATGAGTATTACATGGCGTCGACTGACAAGTTCAAGTTTTACATTCTGGATAATAGGTTTACTTGCAAGTTTGTATTACCTGTATCCCTTAATTGTTCCTAATTCACCAATAAAGCCTTTAAAATTTGGTATAGATTTAGTAGGTGGTACTTACATATCGCTTATTGTAGATACTGACAGAGCGGTTGAAGATTCATTATTTGATCGTCTTCAAGCGATTAAATCTGAACTTAAACAAGCAGGCATCGAAGCCCCAAAAGCTGACATTCAAAATAAAGAAATAACATTAACGTTCCCTGATTATGCAACTGCTGTAGAAGCATTATCAAAAATGCGAGTAGCAGAGTTAGGTCTTAAACAACAACAATCAAACAATGTGGTAAAACTTGTTTTTAATAATGCAGAAGAAAAGCGCATTAAGCATTGGGCCGTTGAAAGCAATATTCGTGTGCTCGAAAATCGTTTGAATAAATTTGCTGTGAGCGAAATTACTGTTGCTCAGCAAGGTGAAAAAAATATTATCATCGAGCTTCCTAACGTTGATGATCCTGCAAAAGCAAAAGCCATGATTGGTAAAGCTGCTATTTTGGAATTCAAGTTAGTTGAAGCTGAAGGCTCATCTGAACAAGATATTCTTGATAAATATGATGGCGAATTGCCAGAAGGCACTATTATTATTCCTGGTAAAGGGAAAGCTGGTTACGGCGAACGCGAATATTATTTAGTACAAAAATTCTCTGAAATCACCGGCAAACTATTACGCGATGCATTCCCTGATTTTGGCCAATACGGCAGAATAGCTGTTGGTTTCCAATTTACACCAGAAGGTGGTAAAAAGTTCTATGAACTGACCAGCAAAAATATTCGTAAACCATTAGCGATCGTTCTTGATAATGAAGTAATCTCAGCTCCGCGTATCGACGCTGGCATTAAAGATCGTGGCCAAATAACCAGCGATCATTTCACTTCAGAAACGGCAAAAGAACTTGCTGACTTACTCAAATCAGGTGCGTATGTAGCTCCTGTTAAGTTTGATGAAGAACGTACTGTTGGTCCATCATTGGGCGCGCAAGCAATTAAACAAGGTACACTTGCATGTTTAGTAGGTTTACTTTTACTTTTCATCTTTAGCATTCTGTATTACAAAATTCCAGGTTTATTTGCATTCATAACCTTGCTCTACAACTTAATTCTTATTCTCGTTATCCTTGGCTATTTTAGAGGTACATTAACCCTGCCAGGTATCGCAGGCTTAGTATTAACGCTGGGTATGGCGATAGACTCTTCGATATTAATATACGAGAAAATAAAAGAAGAATTACGACATGGCGTAACGTTGCAAAAAGCTATTGAAGCAGGATTTTCAGGTGCACTCGTAGTAATTTTAGATGCTAACATCACCACCTTCATTATGGGCGTTGTACTCTTTTACTTTGGTACAGGACCAGTGCAAGGCTTTGCAATAACGCTGATGGTAGGTATTATTACTACATTAATTACTGGATTGTTCTTCCTACGTTCAATGTTTAACTTTGCAACTAAAACATTAGGTGTTCAAACGTTGAAATTTTAATAAATGTTAGGCGACGTAGCTCAGCTGGTTAGAGCGGCGGAATCATAATCCGTAGGTCCGGGGTTCGAGTCCCTGCGTCGCCACCAACCTACGGTTTGGCAGGCCAGTTCTCTCTAAAGGAATTTATGAAATATGTCGTAAATATACTGCTATTAATCAGCTCATTAACTTCGATTTCTCAGGCCATGCAATTGGGAGACGAAAATACTAAACCTATAGGGCAAAAATATTTTGAGTATCTGAGTCAGGTACAAAAAAATGGTGCTGCACAAGGTGCTGAGATATTATCTCCAATAGTTAAAAAGGTCGTAAATTCAAGAATTTTATGCACGAGTCGTGATCAAGCTATTAAGCAATTGCAGGAATTAGTAGATACATATGGTATTAAAAAAATAGAATTGCTTAAAATTGCTATTGGAGCAGATTCTAGAGAAAATTATATTCGATTTGAGATCACTTATGACGATCAATCGGTAGATACTGTTGCTAGTTTTCTTACATGTGATGATGAAGGTCGTATTAAAGAAATTAATCAGGTCTATGGGGAAAAAGGGGCTTTTGATTGGCAGCCAAAGTAGCCTAGGCATATAACTTCAGGGAGCTTTATGAAACTTAATTTTCCAACATTGTTAACACTTGCACGTCTTGTAATAGCTCCTATTGTTCTTCCTATCATGTGTGTGTATTTATTGCCGCATAACAATATTCTTCTTAATCTTTTAGTAGGCATTATTTTTATATTTTTCAGTCTTACCGATTTGTTAGATGGTTACTTGGCACGCAAAACGGGTAATGAAACAAAATTCGGCCGAATCCTTGATTTTGTAGCGGATAAATTTCTTATTTATTCAACCTTAATTGGTTTAATCGCGGCTAAAAAAATATTCTTTGTCTGGGGTCTTATTTTTATAGGCAGAGAATTCTTTGTCATGGGCGTACGTTTATTAGCGCGCGATGCACACGTTACTATTCCTGTTTCATATTGGGGAAAAATAAAAACCGTTTCACAAGTTGCTTACATAGCAGCTGCTATTATTAATCCTGATCATGCTCAACCACTGACCGCATCAAAATTTAATATGATCGAAACAGGGTTGCTTGTAATTGCTGTTCTTCTTACTATCTATTCAGCTTATCGCTACTATCAATCACTTCTTAAAAGCATTGAAGTTTTAAAAGCGTCACATCCAAGTGAATCTATTGAAGCTGAACACAAATCATCTGATGAAATCTAATTACTCATCACCAATTATTGACCGAACTTGCAGCTATTTCTTAAGCTGATACTAGAAATTTGTTCATGCATAGGAGAATAGTATGCAAAAACTCATAATAGGCATCGCTATCGTGATGAGTGGAGTTCTAAATGCAGCTGAGCCAAGACCAATAGAAGAGTTTCAGCCAAAAGCCCCTTATGGAGACGTGCCTTTATACATTATGACCGAAGAAGGAGTTGTATCCGAAGCTGAAATAGCCCATCAACAAGCGCTTGAAGCAAGAAAAGGATCAGGAAATATACAAATGCAACAAGCACAAAAGGCACAAGCTCAAGCATCACAGGCTGCATCTGTAAGCGGAATTATGGCGCAAGATGTGATAGCATCCTATGCGAGTAATAAAATAACTCTTTCACAAGCAGCTGAACAAATATTGCTTTCTTTCAAAGAAGCTTTTGCAAGGTTTTCGAATGATACAACAGGCTTTATAGCGAATGTGTCAGCTGTTATTAATATGCCTGTCTTGGCAGGAGCATTACGCAATGATATCCGCACAAGTAATGCTAGTAATTTACGAGAAGCAAATAAGAGACTGGGTTCTCTTAATCAACAAATTGCATCACTAACAACAGCTACAAATGATCTTGATACAGCTCGTTTGCAAGAAAAAGTTTTAAAGAAAATTCCTGATCAATCTTTGATAGAAGGATATGATCAACAAATTAGAGACAATAACAATAAGTTGACTACGATGCGTAACCAGCGTGATGCTTTAATGAGTGATATAAGAATGTATAATGCTATAGATCAGGCATTTAGAACGGCTGGGCAAAACGTTTCTGGCTCTGATGAAATCTGACCTCTCATTACCACATCGTTGACGAAGTTTGTTCATATCTCCTACGCTGTTATTAAATATTAATTAAGAAGGAAAAGTATGGACGCACTTAAATATATATTTTTTCTAGGTCTGTTCTGTGTAAGTGAGTGTAATAATATGCACGGTGTTGTTGCTCCGAGTAGTTATGACGAGCGTCTTCGTGCAAGTCAGATTGAGAAGAAATCAACTCTAAGTCGCACGAACGTTTTTCAAGCCATAATCGATGGAATTACTAATTTTCCGGATTTCTTTTCTGCTAAAAAATCTATCTTACGCAGTGTTCAACCTAGTGAAAAGCAACACATAATGGATCTTTTTGATAAAAAAGAAGAAAAATTAGAATACGATATAAGAAAGCGTGCATTATTTGCTGGAGCAGTGGGTAAAGCAGCTACCGATATTGCTCGCTCAGCCCGCTTAGGAAAAATTAATAAAAGCTTAGATCCAGCGGGGTTTACTACCTATATCACTGAAGTAATTGCCTGCAAAAGACTTGTTTTATATTCTCAAGAAACATTCTGTACTCTGAATTTTGTAAGACATTACGATCCAGTAGAACTGTTAAAGATATTACTTGAAAATGGCGGAGATCCAAACCAACGTGAAGGGAATCCTGAAACAGATACGCCGGGAACTGGTAGAACTGTTCTTATGCTAGCTGCTGATGTTAAGAGCCCTGAATTAGTTAGAGAATTATTAAAGTATGGAGCTGATCCACGTGCTACTTTTAAAGGCTATACTGCCTTAGATGTAGCCAAAACGGGTAATGCTGGCGGAAGCAATAAAGAAGTTATTGCGATTTTACAAAATGCTATGGGTGCGAAAGTAAAGTAATTTTTTGTCCGGCATTTCACTGAATCTGTACGTTGTGTTAGCATAAGTCTATTGATGCACATTTATGATGCAGATAGGAATTCTATGCTATTTAAAGAAGTTTGTGAGGTTTTTGAAAAGATTGGAGCTGTTAGTGGGCGCTTAGAAATCACACGGCTATTAGCAGATCTTTTTAAACATGCCAAACCTCAAGAAGCAGAAATAATAGCAAACTTATCTTTAGGCATGCTTAGACCTCCCTACAAAGGCAGTACACAATTTAACTTAGCTGAAAAAAATCTTATTAAAGTTGCTGCACAATTGCTCGATGAATCTGAATCAAAAATCGAAGCAGAAATGAAAAAAGCTGGGGATCTTGGTTTAGTAGTGGAACAAGGACGCTGGCATGTCAAACATCATCCTACGCTCACTGAAGTTTATAAATCTCTAGTTGATATCGAAAAGTTAGGTGGCACAGGTTCTGCGCAAGAAAAAATTAATGCTACTCAAGAGCTTTTAAAGCAGGTAGAACCATTTTCTGCTAAATACATCGTGCGTATTATACTCGGTACCTTACGCCTTGGTTTTTCTGACATGACAATCGTCGATGCATTGTCATGGATGGAAAAGGGTGATAAGTCAGCACGCCCAGCACTCGAATCTGCTTACAACATTTGCGCCGATATCGGATTAGTAGCTCGAGAGTTAAAAGCAGAAGGCTTATCTGCTATTGAACATATGAAAGTACATATAGGTGTCCCTATTCGGCCTGCATTGGCAGAACGATTGCCCTCAGCAAAAGATATTTTTGAAAAACTCGGACGCTGTGTAGCACAACCAAAATATGATGGCTTTAGAGTACAAATTCATTCAAAGAAAGTTCATGGCAAGCACGAGGTACATTTCTTTTCTAGAAATCTTATTGATATGTCCCATATGTTCCCCGACCTAGTTAAAGAAATGGAACGCTTGAACGTAGATTCGATTATCTGCGAAGGGGAAGCAATAGTCTTTGATGAAGAAACGGGCAAGTTTTTACCTTTCCAAGAAACCGTAAAGCGTAAGCGTAAGCACGGCATAGAAGAAGCTGTGTCTGATTATCCACTCCAAGTACATGTGTTTGACCTGATGTATTTAAATGGTGAAAACTATTTAGATAAAACAAGTGAAGAACGCCGTAATACCTTGGTCAAACTATTATCTAAGTTTAAATCAGATGTATTTAAAGTAGTTGATGAACAATGGATAGATTCTGCCAAAGAGCTCGAAGAATACTTTCTCAAAATGGTCGATGCTGGATTAGAAGGTATCATTGTAAAAAAACCTGATTCCCATTATCAACCGGGCAAGCGTAACTTTAACTGGATTAAACTCAAACGTCATCAAGCGGGGCATTTAGAAGATACTATCGATTGCGTAATTTTGGGTTATTATGCTGGTAGTGGTAAACGAGCTTCATTTGGTATTGGTGCTTTCTTAGTCGGCGTATTTAATGAACAAAAAGATATGTTCCAAACCGTTGCCAAAATTGGTACTGGGCTATCAGATGAAGAATGGAAAGATCTTAAGAAAGCTTGTGATAAACTCAAAGTACCTCATAAACCAACTAATGTTGAATGTGCTAAAGAATTATTCCCCGATGTATGGGTTTCCCCTGAAATAGTCTGTGAGGCACAAGCAGATGAAATTACTATGTCCCCCTTGCATGCTGCGGGTAAAACCCCTGAGCATTTGGGCATGGCTTTACGCTTTCCACGATTTGTAAAACTACGTACCGACAAGTCTGCGCGCCAAGCAACAAGCGTCAAAGAGCTCAAATCATTATTCAAAGATCAGTTTTCAAGCTCTAAGTAATCAAATCCCTGTTTTGACCTATTATTATTGACTATGCAAAAATCTAACTGTT